>NZ_CAUQCP010000013.1:0-40831 GCF_963516575.1 uncultured Streptococcus sp. | reverse complement strand
TTAGACTAATTTCCACTTCGGCCAGTCAAGTGGAAGTTACTTTGAGAAGTTACCTATAAACACTATATTCCATAAATGTTAACATATTACTTGATTATATTCCAAAAAAGAGTTACAATGTACTTAAATATGATACTCAAAAAGGGGTACAAAGGATGAACAAAAAGAAAATTATTTTAACTAGCTTAGCAAGTGTTGCTGTTTTGGGAGCGGCTTTTGTTGCCTCTCAACCGTCAGTGGTGAAAGCTGATGACAAACCAACAGCTACTCAACCTACTGGAGAAACTAAGCCTACACTTACGGCTGAAACTCCAAAAACTGAGGTAGAAAAAGCAAAAGAAGCTGAAAAAGAAGCTAATGCTAAAGTTGATGCAGCGCAAGAAAAAGTAGATACAACAACTACTACAGCAACTGATGCAGTTGCTAAACTTGAAACAGAGAAAAAAGAAGTTGCTGAGGCTGAAACTGCAAAAGTCGAAGCTGAAAAAGCTAAAAAGACTGCTGATGATGAATTAGCTGATGCTAAAGCTAAAGCAGCTGAAGCTGACGCTAAAGCAAAAGAAGAAGCCGCAAAAGAAGAAGCTGCCGCAAAAGAAGAAGCCGAAGCTAAAGTAGCTTTAACTGAAGCTTTGCAACAAATTCCTGATAATGAATTGCTTGACAAAAAAGCAAAAGAAGAATTATTAAAGGCTGTTGAGTCTGGTGAATTAAGTGCCTCTGATATTCTTGCTGAGTTAGCAGATGATGCTGAAAAAGCACAAGATACTAATCCAAAAATTAAAACAGAAACTCCTGTATCTAGGGACAAGCTTCCTGAAGAGGTGCAAGGGGGAATTGAAGAAGGTGAAGCAGCAGATGCTGCTCGTCCTGAATCAGAAAAATTGCAAGACAAAGCTGATGATTTAACTGAAACAATTGAAAACTTAACGGATGATGCTGAGAAATTAAAAGCTGATGCTGAAAAGAAAGCTGAAACACTAAAAAAACAGGAAGATACTTTAAAAGAAGCAAAAGAAGCTCTTAAATCAGCTAAAGATAACGGATTTGCTGAAGATATCACAGCACCATTAGAAAAAGCTGTAACTGCGATTGAAAAAGAACGCGATACTGCGAAATCTGAATTTGACGAAGCTGCTGAAAAAGTTCAAGATGCTACAGCTGAAATTCAAGATTTAACTGAAAAACGTGATAATATTCTTGAAGAAGTAAAAAAAGCAGAAGCAAAAGAAGCTGCAGAACCAGCAGAAGAAACTCCAGAGGAAGAAGCTGAACCAACCGAAGCTGCTAAAGCTGCTAAAGCTAAAGCAGAGGCTGATGCTAAAGTTGCTGAATTAGAGAAGAAAGTTGCTGAAGAAGCTAAAAAGGTTGAAGAAGCTACAGTTAAAGCTAAAAAAGAAGCAGCTGATGTAACTGCTGCTGAGACTGCAAAAGCAGAAGCAGACAAAGCTAAAGCTGACGCAGAAGCTGAATTAGCTAAGGCTAAAGAAGAAGCAGCTAAAGCAAAAGCTAAAGTTGAAGAAGAAGTTAAAAAAGAAGAAGATGCTAAAAAAGAAGAAGCAGCTAACTTAGAAGCTTTGAAAGGTGCTTTAGAGCAACTTGAAAAAAAAGCTGAAGATAAAGTCAACAAGGATGATAGCATCAAGCCAGAAGATAAAGCGAAAGCTATCGAAGAAGCAAAAGCTGAAATCGGTAAAGAAGTTTTACTAAAAGCGATTGAAGATGGAGTTCTTACAGCTACTCAAGCTATAGATGAATTCCTCAACGATGCCAACACAAAAGATAAAGCTCCTGAAGCTTATAAAACTAAAGAATTAACTGCTGACGAAACTAAAAAAATTGAAGAAGCAGCTAAAAAAGAAGCTTCTAAACCAATTGTCAAAAAACTTACAGACATTGCAGATGATTTAGCTGAAAAAATTGAAAAATTAACTAAAGAAGCTGAGGAAGATAAAGCTGACGCTGCTGAAAAAGCTAAGGTAGTAGAAGAGAAAAATGCTGCATTAGAGAAACAAACAGAAACTTTAGAAAAAGCTAAAACTGCTCTTGAAACTGCTAAGAAAAACAATGCGGATCAAGCTATCCAAGATGGATTGCAAGATGCTGTAACTAAACTAGAAGCTTCAGTTGCTTCTGCTAAAGTAGCTTCGGATGAAGCTAAAGCCGATTTCGACGAAGTGAATGAAGCCGTTCAAGAGGATGACGATGCAATTGCCAAACTAACTGATGCTTACAATGCAACTGTAGGTTACATCGAAAACTTAAAAGAAGTTCCTAAGGGTGAAGAACCGAAAGACTTCAGTGGTGGTGTAAATCCTAGTGATGCACCTTCTGATGATGCTAAACAACCTGGCCAAGTTCCAAGTGCTCCTAACGCTCCTGAATTCAATGGTGGTGTGAATCCTAGTGATTCTCCTTCTGGAAATAATGGCTCTGATTTCAATGGTGGGGTAAATGATGCAACAGCTCCTACTGTAGCCGATGCTCCTGAGCATACTGGTCCGCTAGCTACTGATATTCCAGTTTCTGAGAATGGAGAAGCTGTAGATGCTCCTAAAGCAGATACTCCTGACTATAAAGGCCCACTAGCTACTAATACTCCTGTAAATGAAAACGGAGAAGCTGTGGAAGCTCTTAAAGCAGAGATTCCTGAGTATACTGGACCTTTATCTACAAATGGTGAAGACCTTGTAGTGAACAATGTTCCAGCATACGGAGAAACAGGCGCACCAGCAATTAACGAAATTCCAGCGTATGCAGAAACAGGTGCCCCAGCAATTACTGAAGTCCCAGCGTATGCAGAGACAGGCGCCCCAGCAATTAACGAAGTCCCAGAATATACTCTTACAACAGCAGGCACTAACAAGGATAATACTTATCAAGCACCAGCAGCAAAAGTAGAAGATAAAAAAGAACTTCCAAATACTGGTGGTAAAGATAATGTTGCAGTTGCATCATTAGGATTCCTTGGATTGTTCCTTGGTGCTATTCCATTTGTGAAACGTAAAAACTAATTCATTTCGTAGTTTGCAAGAGAAGGAATAATTTCCTTCTCTTTTGTATATTATCTTAGTTTCTCTCAGGGAATTCTTCCCAATGGTATTTTTTGGTGCTTTCCTTTATAATGGGTGTATGGATAAGAAAAAATTATTATTGATTGATGGGTCTTCTGTTGCTTTTCGGGCGTTTTTTGCGCTCTATCAGCAGTTGGACCGTTTTAAGAATGCGGCTGGTTTGCATACCAATGCGATTTATGGCTTTCAGTTGATGTTAAGCCATTTGTTGGAACGGGTTGAGCCGAGTCATATTTTGGTGGCTTTTGATGCGGGAAAGACGACCTTCCGTACAGAGATGTATGCGGACTATAAGGGTGGTCGGGCTAAGACACCTGATGAGTTTCGTGAGCAATTTCCTTTCATTCGTGAGTTGTTGGATCATATGGGGATTCGTCACTATGAGTTGGCTCAGTATGAGGCGGATGACATCATCGGGACACTGGATAAACTAGCTGAGCAGGATGGTTTTGATATTACCATTGTCAGTGGGGACAAGGATTTGATTCAGCTGACGGATGAGCATACGGTGGTTGAAATTTCTAAGAAAGGTGTGGCTGAGTTTGAGGCCTTTACGCCAGAATATCTCATGGAAAAGATGGGCATCACACCGACTCAGTTTATCGATCTTAAGGCGCTCATGGGTGATAAGTCGGATAATATCCCTGGGGTGACCAAAATCGGGGAAAAGACGGGTATCAAGCTCTTGCTGGAGCATGGTTCGCTTGAGGGGATTTATGAAAATATTGATGGGATGAAGGCTTCTAAGATGAAGGAAAATCTCATCAATGATAAGGAACAGGCTTTTTTGTCAAAAACACTGGCGACCATTGATACCAAGGCACCGATTGAGATTGGTTTGGAGGATTTGGTCTATAGTGGTCCAGATGTGGAAAATCTTGGGAAATTCTACGATGAGATGGGTTTTAAACAGCTCAAACAGGCTTTAAATGCATCGTCAGCTGATGTGGTTGAGAGTTTGAACTTTACTATCGTTGACCAAATCAGTCAAGATATGCTGAGTGAAGAGTCTATCTTCCATTTTGAGCTTTTTGGTGAGAATTACCATACGGATGATTTGGTTGGATTTGCTTGGTCTTGTGGGGCTAAGCTTTATGCTACAGACAAACTTGAACTTTTGCAGGATCCGATTTTCAAGGATTTTCTAGAAAAAACACCTCTGAGAGTGTATGACTTTAAGAAGGCTAAAGTTCTCTTGAATCGTTTTGGTGTGAATTTGCAGGCGCCTGCTTTTGACAGCCGTTTGGCTAAATACCTCCTTTCGACTGTGGAGGACAATGAAATTGCGACTATTGCTAGTCTTTATGGTCAGACTTATTTGGTTGATGATGAGACTTTCTATGGTAAGGGTATAAAGAAGGCTCTTCCTGAACGCGAGAAATTCTTGAATCATTTGGCTCGGAAGATTGCAGTTTTGGTTGAAACAGAGCCTGTTTTACTTGAAAAACTCAGCGAAAATGAGCAATTAGAACTTCTTTATGATATGGAGCAACCTCTAGCCTTTGTCCTTGCTAAAATGGAAATTGCTGGGATTACAGTTAAGAAAGAGACCTTGCTTGAGATGCAGGTTGAAAATGAGCTTGTTATTGAAAAACTGACTCAGGAGATTTACGAACTGGCTGGTGAGGAGTTTAATATCAACTCGCCTAAGCAGTTGGGCGTACTTCTTTTTGAGAAGTTGGGCCTTCCTCTAGAATACACTAAAAAAACCAAGACAGGTTATTCGACTGCGGTGGATGTCTTGGAGCGTTTAGCTCCTATTGCACCAATCGTTAAGAAAATCTTGGATTACCGTCAGATTGCCAAGATTCAATCTACTTATGTGATTGGCTTGCAGGACTGGATTTTAGCTGATGGCAAGATTCACACGCGCTATGTGCAGGATTTGACTCAGACTGGGCGTTTGTCTAGTGTGGATCCAAACTTGCAAAATATTCCTGTGCGTTTGGAGCAGGGCCGTCTCATTCGGAAGGCTTTTGTGCCAGAGTGGGAGGATAGTGTGTTGCTCAGTTCGGACTATTCGCAGATTGAATTGCGCGTTTTGGCGCATATCTCTAAGGATGAGCACTTGATTAAGGCCTTCCAAGAGGGGGCAGATATCCATACTTCGACAGCTATGCGGGTCTTTGGCATTGAGCGTCCTGAGGATGTGACTGCAAATGACCGTCGCAATGCCAAGGCTGTCAACTTTGGAGTGGTTTACGGGATTTCAGACTTTGGCTTGTCAAATAATTTGGGTATTAGCCGTAAGGAAGCTAAGGCCTACATTGATACCTACTTTGAACGCTTCCCAGGTATTAAAAACTACATGGATGAAGTGGTGCGTGAGGCGCGTGATAAGGGCTATGTAGAGACCCTCTTCAAGCGTCGTCGTGAGTTGCCAGATATCAATTCGCGCAACTTCAATATTCGTGGTTTTGCAGAGCGGACAGCTATCAACTCTCCTATCCAGGGATCGGCGGCAGATATTCTCAAGATTGCTATGATTCAGCTGGATAAAGCCTTGGTTGCAGGTGGTTATCAGACTAAGATGCTGTTACAAGTGCATGATGAAATCGTCCTTGAAGTTCCGAAATCTGAATTAGCAGAGATGAAAAAATTGGTCAAACAAACTATGGAAGAAGCCATTCAACTCAGTGTTCCCCTCATTGCAGACGAAAATGAAGGGGCAACCTGGTACGAGGCTAAATAAAAAGGGGGCTAGTCCTCCTTTTTTTGTAGTAGAATTCTGCAAGCCTTTTCAAAATGTGCTATACTGATGAAAAAGGAGGATTTCTATGAGTCAAGAATTTATCAATCCAAGTGATGGCGTGATTCGTCAGTATCTAGCAACGAGTAAAACTCTTGCTGTGGTGGGCTTGTCAGACCGTGAAGAAACAACTAGCAATCGAGTGACCAAGGAAATGCAGGCTCGGGGTTATAAAATTATTCCAGTCAATCCCAAGGCGGCAGGTGGCGAAATATTGGGTGAAAAGGCTTATGCTAGTCTAGCTGAGATTCCTTTTCCTGTAGATATTGTCAATGTTTACCGTCGCAGTGAATTTTTGCCAGATGTGGCGCGTGATTTTCTCAAGGCTGATGCCAAGATTTTTTGGGCGCAGCTAGGACTTGAAAGTCTAGAAGCGGAAGAAATCTTGCGTGCTGGTGGATGCGATGACATCGTGATGAATCGTTGTATCAAGAGAGAACATACTCGCTTGATTGAGGAAGCATAAGAAAAAGGTAGCTGGAGGGCTACCTTTTGTGTTATACTCAATGAAAACCAAAGCGCAAACTAGGAAACTAGCCGCAGGTTGCTCAAAACACTGTTTTGAGGTTGCAGATAGAACTGACGAAGTCAGCTCAAAGCACTGCTTTGAGGTTGTAGATAAGACTGACGAAGTCAGTCACATATATACGGCAAGGCGACGTTGACGTGGTTTGAAGAGATTTTCGAAGAGTATTAGAAAATGCCGATAAGTGTCTGCATTCCAAGACTGGTGAGGATGATGGCAATCCAGCAGATGGCTCCGAGAAGAATGGATTTTCCACTGGATTTGACCATAGCGACCAGATTGGTTTTGAGGCCGATAGCACTCATGGCCATGACAATAAGGAATTTAGAGAGTTCTTTGAGAGGGGTAAAGAAACTACTGGACACACCTAGAGAGGTGAGTAGTGTAGTGAGGAGAGAGGCAAGGATAAAGTAAAGGATAAAAAGTGGGAAGACTTTTTTCAGTTGTAGGCTTTGCTTGTTTTCTTGTTGGCGACTTTGCCAGTAGGATAGAAAGAGCGTGATAGGGATAATGGCCAAAGTACGTGTGAGTTTAACAATGGTTGCAGACTCGAGGGTATTGCTTTGGTAAAGACTGTCCCAAGCGCTGGCGGCAGCCGTTACAGAGGAAGTGTCGTTGACCGCAGTCCCTGCAAAGAGGGCGAAGCCTTCATTGGATAGATGAAGCCAGGTGCCGAGGGTTGGAAAGATGAGCGCAGCCAAGACATTGAAGAAAAAGATAACGGAAATGGCTTGGGCGACTTCCTTTTCCTTAGCATCAATAACAGGCGCTGTCGCCGCAATGGCAGAACCCCCACAGATGGAAGAACCTACTCCAACCAAGGTAGCCAGTTTTGTATCCAGTGCAAAGAAGCGCTGGAAGAAGTAGGCAATAATCAGAGCTATTGAGATAGTGGACAGGATGACAGGGAGCGAAGATTGCCCAACTGCGAAGACCTGCGAGATATTGAGACCAAAACCAAGCAAGATAACGGCATACTGGAGCAATTTCTTGGAACTAAAGGACAAACCCGCATCCAGTTGTTTATAAGACGAGAGAAAAGGATGTAGGAGCATGCCTATGAAAATGGCAAAAACGGGCGCGCCAATAACAGGGAAGAATCCTCCTAAGTACCAAGATACGATAGAAATGAGAAGGCAGGCCAAGATACCTGCTCCATTTTTTGATAGAAATGACATAAAAACCTCCAAATAAAATCTCTTGCTATTATAGACCTATAAACAGGAAAAGTAAAGTAGACAGTGGAAAAGCTATTCTATAATGTATTTTTGCGGTCGGGGGGCTTTTGTAGTATAATAGAGATACGTTTTTACAGTAGGAGGTATCTATGGACTTAACTAAGCGCTTTAATAAACAGTTAGATAAGATTCAAGTTTCGTTGATTCGTCAGTTTGACCAGGCTATTTCGGAGATTCCTGGGGTCTTGCGTTTGACCTTGGGGGAACCTGATTTTACAACGCCAGATCATGTCAAGGAGGCAGCTAAGCGAGCAATCGACCAGAACCAATCCTACTATACAGGGATGAGTGGCCTGCTGACTCTACGTCAGGCAGCCAGTGATTTTGTTAAGGAAAAGTACCAACTGGACTATGCTCCTGAAAATGAAATCTTGGTTACAATTGGGGCGACAGAGGCTTTATCTGCTACTTTGACGGCTATTTTAGAAGAGGGAGACAAGGTGCTCTTGCCAGCTCCTGCCTATCCAGGCTATGAACCAATTGTCAATCTAGTTGGGGCAGAGGTTGTCGAGATTGACACAACTGAAAATGGGTTTGTCTTGACTCCTGAAATGTTGGAGAAGGCCATTTTGGAGCAGGGAGATAAGCTCAAGGCGGTTATTCTTAACTATCCGGCTAATCCGACAGGAATTACCTATAGTCGGGAGCAGTTGGAAGACTTGGCAGCTGTTTTACGCAAGTACGAGATTTTCGTTGTCTGTGATGAGGTTTACTCAGAATTGACCTATACAGGGGAAGCCCATGTGTCTCTAGGAACTATGCTGAGAGATCAGGCTATTATCATCAATGGTTTGTCTAAATCGCATGCTATGACAGGTTGGCGTTTGGGTCTGATTTTCGCTCCTGCGGCCTTCACAGCTCAGTTGATCAAGAGTCACCAGTACTTGGTGACTGCCGCAAATACCATGGCTCAACACGCTGCGGTGGAAGCCTTGACAGCTGGTAAAAACGATGCGGAACCTATGAAGAAGGAATACATCCAGCGTCGAGATTATATTATCGAGAAAATGACTGCTCTTGGTTTTGAGATTATCAAACCAGACGGTGCCTTCTATATCTTTGCTAAGATTCCAGTTGGTTGCAATCAAGATTCCTTTGCTTTTCTGAAAGATTTTGCTCAGAAGAAGGCCGTTGCTTTTATCCCGGGTGCAGCTTTTGGTCGCTACGGAGAAGGATATGTTCGCTTATCTTATGCAGCGAGCATGGAAACTATCAAAGAAGCTATGAAACGACTTGAGGAGTACATGAGAGAAGCATGATTCAGTCTATCACGAGTCAAGGCTTGGTGCTCTACAATCGCAATTTTCGGGAGGATGACAAGCTAGTCAAGATTTTTACAGAGCAGGCTGGCAAGCGCATGTTTTTCGTCAAACATGCTGGTCAATCCAAACTGGCACCTGTTATTCAGCCCTTGGTGCTGGCTCGATTTCTCTTACGAATCAATGATGACGGGCTTAGCTACATCGAGGACTATCATGAGGTGATGACTTTTCCCAAGATTAATAGCGATCTCTTTGTCATGGCCTATGCAACCTACGTAGCGGCTCTTGCTGATGCTAGTTTGCAGGATAATCAGCAGGATGCTCCCTTGTTTGCTTTTTTGCAAAAGACTTTGGAATTGATGGAAGCTGGCTTGGATTATCAGGTTTTGACCAATATTTTTGAAATCCAAATCTTGACTCGATTTGGTATTAGTCTCAATTTTAATGAGTGTGTCTTTTGCCATCGGGTTGGTCAGGCTTTTGACTTTTCTTTCAAATATGGAGCCTGCCTCTGTCCAGAGCATTATCATGAAGATGAGAGACGTTGCCATCTCAATCCCAATGTCCCTTATCTGCTCAATCAATTTCAAGCTATTGATTTTGAGACCTTGGAAACCATTTCGCTCAAGCCTGAAATCAAGCAAGAGCTACGCCAATTTATGGATCAACTCTACGAAGAGTACGTTGGGATTCACCTAAAATCAAAGAAATTTATTGATTCCCTAGCAGACTGGGGACAATTACTAAAAGAGGAAAAGAAATGAAAAAAATCGCAGTAGATGCCATGGGAGGCGATTACGCACCTCAGGCCATCGTTGAGGGGGTCAATCAAGCCCTAGCTGACTTTTCAGATATCGAGGTTCAACTCTACGGAGATGAAGCCAAAATCAAGCAATATCTGACAGCGACAGAGCGCGTCAGCATTATCCATACGGATGAAAAGATTGATTCAGACGATGAACCTACGAGAGCTATTCGGAAGAAGAAAAATGCCAGTATGGTCTTGGCGGCCAAGGCTGTCAAAGAGGGTGAAGCAGACGCTGTCCTCTCGGCTGGGAATACAGGTGCTTTACTAGCAGCAGGATTTTTCATCGTGGGTCGTATCAAGAACATTGACCGACCAGGCCTTATGTCGACCTTGCCGACTGTAGATGGGAAGGGTTTTGACATGCTGGATCTCGGTGCCAATGCGGAGAATACAGCCCAGCACCTCCATCAATACGCGGTTCTAGGTTCCTTCTATGCTAAAAATGTCCGCGGTATTGCGCAACCACGTGTTGGTTTGCTCAATAACGGAACAGAAAGTAGTAAGGGCGACCCGCTTCGCAAGGAAACTTATGAATTACTAGTAGCTGATGAAAGTTTGAATTTTATCGGAAATGTGGAAGCGCGTGATTTGATGAATGGCGTTGCGGATGTTGTCGTGGCAGATGGTTTCACGGGAAACGCTGTGCTCAAATCCATTGAAGGGACAGCCATGGGAATCATGGGCTTGCTCAAGACAGCTATTACAGGTGGTGGTCTTCGAGCGAAACTAGGTGCTCTCCTTCTCAAGGATAGCCTCAGAGGTTTGAAAAAACAGCTCAACTATTCAGATGTTGGTGGAGCAGTCTTGTTTGGCGTCAAGGCACCTGTTGTCAAGACTCATGGCTCAAGCGATTCCAAGGCTGTTTATAGTACAATCCGCCAGATTCGTACCATGCTAGAAACAGACGTAGTTGCCCAGACTGCGTGTGAATTTTCAGGAGAATAAAATAGATGACAGAAAAAGAAATTTTTGACCGTATTGTGACCATTATCCAAGAGCGACAGGGAGAGGACTTTGTCGTAACAGAATCCTTGAGTCTGAAAGACGATTTGGATGCTGACTCAGTTGACTTGATGGAGTTTATCTTGACACTGGAAGATGAATTTAATATCGAAATCAGTGATGAAGAAATTGACCAACTCCAAAGTGTAGGAGATGTGGTTAAAATCATTCAAGCAAAATAGAAATCGAAGTTCCAAGGCATTTGCTTTGGAATTTTTCTTTGGTTCAAATGACCGTTTAGGAACAGATTTAGTCTTTCTAGGGACAGTAGAAATCTGAGGACAAATAAGGGATATAATAGAGTTAGAAAAAATCAATCTCCAAAAAGGAGAAAAAGAAAGGATTTTCACGATGAAAAAATATCTTTATTCTAGTTTGTTAGTTCTTGCAGGAGGCGTTCTCCTAGCAAATACTACGGTAGCCTATGCTGATTCCCCATCAGCAAGTGAGAAAGAAGCGATTGCTCAATTAGTTAATCAAGGCAAGATAAAAGCTGAAGAAGCTGATCAAGTAAAATTGATTGGTTTTGAAGATAAAGAAACTCAAGCAGAGGGCAATCAAGAGAAGAAAGCTTTCAATCAATATCGCGATCCGAAAGGAACATGGATGCAAACCAATGGTAAATGGTGGTTTAAATACGGTTCAGGTGGTTATGCTAAAAATTGGGAACAATTAGATGACAAGTGGTACTATTTTGATGACCAAGGATGGATGAAAGAAAATACTTGGATTCAACCTGATGGTAATTATTACTACTTATCTGCTAGTGGTGCTATGGTCACTGGTTATCAACGTGTGAATGGTACACCATACTTCTTTAGAGACAGTGGTGTATGGGTAGAAAATCGTGGACAGGCACTTGGTGAATATGCCGAGACATTTGTAGGGAAAATTCCATATGTTTGGGGTGGAGCAGATTTGAATAGTGGCGTAGATTGCTCAGGATTTACGATGGCTATTCATGCTAAGTTTGATATTTATATTGGTAGAACAACTGAAGAACAAGCTGAAGGAGGGCAATTTATATATAGTGGCTCACAACTTCCTGGAGATTTAATATTGTATAATACTGACGAAGGTTCAAATCAACATGTAGGTATTTATGTTGGTGGTGGAAATGTAGTTCATGCTCCACATCCAGGTCAAGATGTTTCTTATATGGATCAATATGGAATGGATCAAAATACAATTCGTAGATATTGGTAATATTGTCTAATTTTTCACAATATTATTGACTTTGACTATGAAAAGTATTAGAATATAGCTAAATAAAGAGGGGAAGCCCTCCTATAGCTATTCAATAAAGGAGGAAATGGCTATGAAAAAATCTAAACTACTCACTATTGGTTTGCTTGCAGGTGCTGGTCTACTTTTGTCTATCAACCAAGCACAGGCTGCAGATACTTGGGTTAAAAATGGGTCTGACTGGAATCTTTCTCAAGATGGGAGTCTAGCTAAAAACAAATGGGTACAAAACGCAGGTTCTTGGTACCACTTTGACGCTTCTGGAAACATGCAGACAGGTTGGCTCAAAGACGGTAACACTTGGTATTCGCTTGCATACAGTGGCGCTATGCGTACTGGCTGGTACAAGGAAGGTAGCACATGGTACTCCCTAGCAGATAGTGGCGCCATGCGTACAGGTTGGTACAAAGAAGGGTCTACATGGTATTACCTCAAAGACAGTGGCGCTATGGCAACAGGATGGGCGACTGCAAATGGTAAATGGTCTTACTTTGAAAAATCAGGTGCTATGGTCGCAGACAGAGCTGTTCCAGCCAGTGATGGGGAAAGTTATGTCATTGGTAAGGATGGATATCTGTTAACCAAACTCCCAAGTCAGGTTGAACAATCTCAAGCGGATGATACAATTATCACAAATATTGTTACTTTGTCTGATGGATATGATTATCATCTTATTCATAGAAAAGATGGAGTCATTGTTGAAAAGAATGCCTGGTATATCAAACCAGAGTTTAAAAAGTTTTCTAATAAATATGGGGATCACGTTTCCAATACGACGTTAGCTTTAATAGATAATAAAGATCAAGGACAGGAAATTGATCCTAAAGCTGTTATAAAGAATTTCCAAAACTTACCAAACAGGTATTACTTTGGGGCAGATGGTCGTCGCGTAACAAATTTACCAGAAATGACCACCTATTCAGAGATTAAAAAAGTTGGCAATGATGTCTATTTAGAAAATCCAGGTGCACGACTTCGTCTTGTAGGTACCAGATTTACAATCAATAACAATAAACTATACCATTTAGAAAATGAGCAAGGTAAGCTCAAAACAGGTTACTTTGTATTAATTGATGATGGTATGGCTACAACCCACTATCACATCCTAGCCTATGCGGATCAATCTGGTGAAATTCTTAAGATGAAACGTTTGCCATCAGGAGTTTCAGATTATCTGGATAAAGAAATCGATGGTTTATACGGTGAAAAAATTAAAATTGAATCTCCACACTCAAACGAATATTATAAAGTGGTTGTGGTTAAATAAAAATAACATCTTCACAACTAATCGTTAACACTCTAACCAATATACCATTTTCAGGAGGCTTTAGATTTCTTGTATTTCAAAAGAGAACTAAAGCCTTTTGTAGATGGAACAGGGGATAGAGTTATCTATAAAATAATGAAAAGGAGTCTGTCATGGAAATGAAAAATACATTTGAAGAATTGAAACAATTTGAAGAATTAACTCCAGAGGTTTTGGAGGAAGTGAATGGTGGAGGGATTTTTGAAGATATTTACCATTGGCTACATCTACGCCCAGAGCCAAGATAGTATTTTGATTAAAATGTGTTAACTAAACAGATTTATGATTATATTTCTTGAATTTTTATGTTTCATATTGATTTTAATCAATATACTAGCCCCTCCGATTTATCTAGGTGGTCAACTATCTAAATCATTTTATGACAAACGTTCTATATTTCTTTTGGTAGTTTTACATCTAGCTGCTACCTTCGTTTTTCCGAGTTTCTCTCATATTGCTAATTTATTATTCTTTTATATAATATTTTTGATTGTGTTAAAGAAAAAGAAGAAGGAAGCTCTCTTTCTTGCCCTCTATCTATTTGTGTTTTATCAAAGTATTCGATATTTGATTTTAACATTTATAATACGATTGATATTTGACTACTCTGAACTATCTGATTTTTTGCATAGTGGATTTAATTCTGTATTTAGTTTGATTTCGTTGTTTTTGTCTGTTGTTATTTTAAGACGATGGGGAATTGATTTCAATATATTATTTTTAGATAAATTTCAATCGTTAGTGATGAAAAGTATGTGGATTTTATCCTTATTGTTTGGTTTCAGACTGTTTTCATCCATCATGTCTGGGGGATGTAATCCTTTCTACGTTCATTTTGACACGACCATTTCTCTCTTGATTTTCATTCTCTTTTTCTCTTGGCTCTTTTACATCAAGCATTTGGAGCAGGTTTATCGTGATGAGCAGACCATTCAGAGACAGGAAGATGAAAATCGTTCCTTACAAGGGATGGTGGACAAGCTGGGTCATCTCTATGATGAAGTCCGAGGTTTCCGTCATGATTTTGCAGGGATTGTCGCCAGCATGGAACCTGCCATAGCGAATCAAGATATGGCTGAGGTGTCTACCATTTATCAAGATATCTTTCTGAAGACCAATGAAAAGCTGAGGAAGGCGGACTACACGGCCTTTAATCTTCATAATATCCATGATATAGCCATTCGTAATACCTTGGCAAAAGCCATGATTGTGGCAGATAATCAGGGAATTCATTTTAGTTTGGAGACGGTGGGGGTTGTCGAAGAGCTGGCTTTGCCGATGTTGGAGGCTATCCGTATCCTCTCTATCCTCACGACAAATGCCTTAGAGGCAGCCAGTGAGGCGGAAAATCCGCAGATTCGGGTTGCTTTATTGGCAGGCGATAGGAGTGTCCGTTTTATCATTGAAAACACTCGTAAGAAAGAAGAACTGAATCCCAGCATTCTCAGTCAAAAGGGTTACTCTACCAAGAGAAACCACAGTGGACTGGGCTTAGCAACCTTGGAGGATATGGTTTTTCATTATGATTTAAACTTAGATACCCAGCTAGGAGAGACGACCTTTAGACAAGATTTAGAATTGCCATTTAAGGATGAGAAACGAGGGGGAGAGGAATGAGAATTTTAGTTTTGGAAGACGATAAAGTCCAGCAAGGACGGATAGAGCAGACTTTACTAGATATTGGTCGCTCTCGTAATTTGAGATTGGAAATTGATATTGCCAAAAACTATGGAGATGTTGAAAAGTATTCTCAGTATTTTGACAATTACCAGCTCTATTTATTGGATTTAGAGATTGATGGAGAGCGTGAACGGGGCTTTCAGGTTGCTCAACAGATTCGGGAGCGAGACCCCTTTACAAGCATTGTCTTTGTGTCCACACACTCGGAGGCCTTGCCTCTAGCTTTTCGCTACCACTTGTCTGCCTTGGATTTTATTTCCAAGGATCAGCCAGAGGCGGACTACTGTCATCAGCTGGAGCACTGTCTGGACTATGTACTGGCAGTGGACAAGAGGGAAAATATGCGTCTCTTCACCTATAGTTTTGAGGGAAGACGGGGCTTTACTCTGCCCTACCATGAGATTTTAGCCTTTGAAACTTCAGTGGAATCCCATCGTATCAAGGTCTACTATGCCAATCATTCTATCAAGACCATTTATGGCAGTCTCAAGGATATAGTTGCCAAGGCTGAAAAAGATTACTTTATCTATGCCAATCGCAATACGTTGGTTAGTTTACAGGCCATTGAAGAGATGACTGCGACAGAAGTGACCCTGTTAGAAGGTCTGCACTTCCCCGTATCACGAACAGCCAGAAGAACACTTAAAAAACATCTCAATGTCTAATATCTGTTAGACTTGAATCAAATTATCAATAAGAATGTCGGAAAATTTTCTGATATTCTTATTTTTTTGACTTCTTTTTCGAATAGATAAGTAAGAGGAAAAGGAAAGGAGCCTAGTTCATGTTTATATCAATGTTCTACCCATGGTTCACTGAGTTATTTTTTAAATAAATTTAATTTAGTTGTTCATTTTTGAAATTTTTTTCGAATAGATAGGTAAGAGGAAACAGAAAGGAGCCTGGTTTATGTATCTACCAATCTTGTATCCGTGGTTTATTAAATTGTTTTTTAAATAAAATTTAATTTATTTGTACATTTTCGAAATTTTTTTCGAATAGATAAGTAAGAGGAAACAGAAAGGAGTTTGCTTCATGTATCTACCAATTTTCTATCCATGGTTTACTAAATTATTTTTCAAATAAAATTTAATTTAGTTGTACATTTTCGAAATTTTTTTCGAATAAATAAGTAAGAGGAAACAGAAAGGAGCCTAATTCATGTATCTACCAATTTTTTATCCGTGGTTTACTAAATTATTTTTCAAATAAATTTAATTAGTTGTATATTTTTGAATTGTTTTTCGAATAAATAAGTGAGAAAGAAAAGGAAGGAGATTAGAAATGATTATTTCAGTTATTTATCCAACTTGGCTATTTAAGTGGCTTAGAGGATAAACATTAAACATATAAAAATATATATAAATTGAGGAGAAAAAAGATGACAAATTTTGACAAAATGGAACAGAACTTTGTAGCTCTTACAGAAGAAGAGTTGATGAATGTAGATGGGGGAATTGCACCAATTATTATTGGTGGTGTAGTTATTGGTTGGAAATTAATTGGAGGTGTAGCTGCGCTTGCTACAGTTTCAGCAGGTGCGGGCATAGCTGCAGGATATTATGCTAATCGACCATAATTTTGTAGATATATATGAAATTTGTTAAATTAATGTTGAAGATTTGGCCTGAGCTTATGGTATTACTTAGTTCAATATCTTATACAATTATCAGGTTGGTAGCTGATGTGAATAAGCTACCCTTACCTACATGGTTTGATGATTTTAATATACCAACAATTTCATTATTTTTAATGGTATTCATTTTATTATATAAAAGTAAAGGAGAAAAGAATGGATAAATTTCAAGTAGTTGATGAGAAAGATTTGCAAGTAATTGAAGGAGGAATTGAACCTATTTCGATTATATTTGGTCTAAGTGCTATTGCATTTGGCGCATTTGGGGCTGGTTACACATTTGGTTCAGATTTGGCTCGTCGTGGGCGTTAGATAATGAATAACCGCAACCTTAATCTTAATACATTGTTACCTAAACTAGCCACGATATGTCCTTTGTTGGGAATAACTCTTAATGTCGCGCTTCATGTGATTCGTACAGGTTCGTTAGTATCCTTTAATTGGCAATGGACTTTAGTTGGTTTGCTTTTCGCAGGATATTTTGGTATTTTTCGCAAAGATTTGTCAAAAAATAATCAAAATCATAAATGAAGAACATGAATCAAAAGGATTTTGTGTATGTGAATGGTAGCGTTTTTCCGCCATTCTTGTCAGGCAAATAGGAGTTTCTTATGAAAACATTTTTATTAGGTTTTGCTGAGGGATATTTTACCGTATCGCTCATAATCTACATTGCAACGTATTTGATGTTGAAAAATCCGCTCAATACCCTATTTTATCCAGAAATTTACCCTGTTTTATTTGGGCTCTTTTATCTAGGATATAAGGTCAATAAAAAGCAAGTAGAGTAAGTAGCTAAGAATGACTTGTTAGTCTGTGCTAAAATGACTAGAGTATAATCTCAGAATGCATCACATCGGAGTTTAAAAGGAGTAACTATGAATCGTAACTTAGAACGGTGTTATCTATTCTGACTATGAATAGATTATACCAGAGGTGGCTTAGAAATAGCAGGGACATTAGAAATTGAAGTAATAAATAGGATGTCACAAATGTTACTATCAATGATTTATTTGTTCCAAGTTTGCCTAGGGTGTCAGTAAAAAATCAATTTCCTTTCATACCATATTTTTAGTAGGTAGAACATTTGTTCTGCCTATTTTTTATCCCAAAAGTGCAGTTGGGAGGTAGATAGGCGCATTTGGGGAGGAAGTCCAGTTTTTGTTTGAGGATTGGGGTAAGATAGTTATTATCAGATGAGTTTATACTCTTCGAAAATCTCTTCAAACCACGTCAACGTCGCCTTGCCGTGTAGATGTTACTGACTTCGTCAGTTCTATCTACAACATCAAAGCCGTGCTTTGAGCAACCTGCGGCTAGTTTCCTAGTTTGATCTTTGATTTTCATTGGGTATTAGGAAAAGGAGATGAATATGAAATTTGGGAAACGTCACTATCGTCCGCAGGTGGATCAGATGGACTGCGGTGTAGCTTCATTAGCCATGGTTTTTGGCTACTATGGTAGTTACTATTCTTTAGCTCACTTGCGAGAATTGGCTAAGACGACCATGGATGGGACGACGGCTTTGGGCTTGGTCAAGGTAGCAGAGGAGATTGGCTTTGAGACGCGAGCGATCAAGGCGGATATGACGCTCTTTGATTTGCCAGATTTGACCTTTCCTTTTGTTGCCCATGTGCTTAAGGAAGGGAGATTGCTTCACTACTATGTGGTGACTGGGCAGGATAAGGACAGCATTCATATTGCTGATCCAGATCCTGGGGTGAAATTGACCAAACTACCACGTGAGCGTTTTGCGAAAGAATGGACAGGAGTGACTCTGTTTATGGCGCCTAGTCCAGACTACAAGCCTTATAAGGATCAAAAGAATGGTCTGCTCTCTTTTATCCCTATATTAGTGAAGCAGCGTGGCTTGATTGCCAATATCGTTTTGGCAACACTCTTGGTAACCTTGATTAACATTGTGGGTTCTTATTATTTGCAGTCTATCATTGATACCTATGTGCCAGATCAGATGCGTTCGACGCTTGGGATTATTTCTATTGGGCTGGTTATCGTCTATATTCTCCAGCAGGTCTTGTCTTACGCTCAGGAGTATCTCTTACTTGTTTTGGGGCAACGCTTGTCGATTGATGTGATTTTGTCCTATATCAAGCATGTTTTTCACCTGCCTATGTCCTTCTTTGCGACACGCAGGACAGGGGAAATCGTGTCTCGTTTCACGGATGCTAACAGTATCATTGATGCGCTGGCTTCGACCATTCTTTCGATTTTCCTAGATGTGTCAACGGTTGTCATTATTTCCCTTGTTTTATTTTCACAAAATACCAATCTCTTTTTCATGACTTTATTGGCACTTCCTATCTATACAGTGATTATCTTTGCTTTTATGAAGCCGTTTGAAAAGATGAATCGGGATACCATGGAAGCCAATGCGGTTCTGTCTTCTTCTATCATTGAGGACATCAATGGTATTGAGACTATCAAATCCTTGACCAGTGAAAGTCAGCGTTACCAAAAAATTGACAAGGAATTTGTGGATTATCTGAAGAAATCCTTTACCTATAGTCGGGCAGAGAGTCAGCAAAAGGCTCTGAAAAAAGTTGCCCATCTCTTGCTCAATGTCGGTATTCTCTGGATGGGGGCTGTTCTGGTCATGGATGGCAAGATGAGTTTGGGGCAGTTGATTACCTATAATACCTTGCTTGTTTACTTTACCAATCCTTTGGAAAATATTATCAATCTGCAAACCAAGCTTCAGACAGCGCAGGTTGCTAATAACCGCCTAAATGAGGTTTATCTGGTAGCTTCTGAGTTTGAGGAGAAGAAAACAGTTGAGGATCTGAGCTTGATGAAGGGAGATATGGACTTCAAGCAGGTTTCCTACAAGTATGGCTATGGTCGAGATGTCTTGTCGGATATCAATTTGACTATTCCGCAGGGTTCTAAGGTGGCTTTTGTGGGGATTTCGGGGTCAGGTAAGACGACCTTGGCCAAGATGATGGTTAATTTTTACGACCCAAGTCAGGGAGAGATTAGTCTGGGTGGTGTCAATCTTAATCAGATTGATAAAAAGACCCTGCGCCAGTATATCAACTATCTGCCTCAACAGCCCTATGTCTTTAACGGAACGATTTTGGAGAATCTTCTCCTTGGAGCCAAGGAGGGGACGACACAGGAAGATATCTTACGGGCGGTCGAGTTGGCAGAGATTCGGGAGGATATTGAGCGTATGCCACTGAATTACCAAACAGAATTGACTTCGGATGGGGCAGGAATCTCAGGTGGCCAACGTCAGAGAATCGCTCTGGCGCGTGCTCTCTTGACAGATGCGCCGGTCTTGATTTTGGATGAAGCGACCAGCAGTTTGGATATTTTGACAGAGAAGCGGATTGTAGATAATCTTATGGCTTTAGACAAGACCTTGATTTTCATCGCCCACCGCTTGACCATTGCTGAGCGGACAGAGAAGGTTGTTGTCTTGGATCAGGGCAAGATTGTCGAAGAAGGAAAGCATGCTGATTTGCTTGCACAGGGTGGATTTTACGCCCATTTGGTCAATAGCTAGAAAGAGGAGAGGATGAAACCAGAATTTTTAGAAAGTGCGGAGTTTTATAATCGTCGTTACCATAATTTTTCCAGTCGGGTGATTGTCCCCATGTCCCTTCTGCTCGTGTTTTTACTTGGCTTTGCAACTATTGCAGAGAAGGAGATGAGTTTGTCAACTAGAGCTACTGTTGAGCCTAGTCGTATCCTTGCAAATATTCAGTCAACTAGCAGCAATCGCATTCTTGTCAATCATTTGGAAGAAAATAAGCTGGTCAAGAAGGGGGAGCTTCTTGTTCAATATCAGGAAGGGGCAGAGGGTGTCCAAGCGGAGTCTTATGCCAGTCAGTTGGACATGCTTAAGGATCAAAAAAAGCAATTGGAGTATTTGCAAAAGAGTCTGCAAGAAGGGGAGAACCACTTTCCAGAGGAGGATAAGTTTGGCTACCAAGCCACCTTTCGCGACTACATCAGTCAAGCAGGCAGTCTTAGGGCTAGTACATCGCAACAAAATGAGACCATCGCGTCCCAGAATGCAGCAGCTAGCCAAACCCAAGCCGAAATCGGCAACCTCATCAGCCAAACAGAGGCTAAAATTCGCGATTACCAGACAGCTAAGTCAGCTATTGAAACAGGCGCTTCCTTGGCCAGTCAGAATCTAGCCTATTCTCTCTACCAGTCCTACAAGTCTCAGGGTGAGGAAAATCCGCAAGCTAAAGCTCAGGCAGTTGCGCAGGTTGAAGCACAACTTTCTCAGTTAGAATCTAGTCTTGCTACTTACCGTGTCCAGTATGCAGGTTCAGGTACCCAGCAAGCCTATGCGTCAGGCTTAAGCAGTCAATTGGAGTCCCTTAAATCCCAACACTTGGCAAAGGTTGGTCAGGAATTGACCCTTCTAGACCAGAAAATCTTGGAAGCAGAGTCAGGTAAGAAGGTACAGGGAAATCTTTTAGACAAGGGGAAAATTACGGCGAGTGAGGATGGGGTGCTTCATCTTAATCCTGAGACCAGTGATTCTACCATGGTTGCAGAAGGTGCCCTACTAGCCCAACTCTATCCGTCCTTGGAGAAAGAAGGGAAAGCTAAACTCACAGCCTATCTTAGTTCAAAGGATGTAGCAAGAATCAAGATCGGTGATTCTGTTCGCTATACGACGATTCATGATGCTAAGAATCAACTTTTCCTAGATTCTACTATTACCAGCATCGATGCGACAGCTACCAAGACTGAAAAAGGGAATTTCTTTAAAATTGAGGCGGAGACTAATCTAACTTCGGAGCAGGCTGAAAAACTTCGGTACGGGGTGGAAGGTCGCCTGCAGATGATTACGGGCAAGAAAAGTTATCTACGTTATTATTTGGATCAATTTTTGAACAAAGAGTAATGTTCGTGTTTTTAGAGTTAAATGATTTTAAAACTGTGAGAAAGATTCTTCTTGCAGTTTTTTCTTTACGATTTTTGATGTCACTACGCTATTTATTCGGTTAAATTCTTGTAATTTTAGGTTTTTTATGGTAGAATGTGCTCAAGTAATACGAAAGGCGAACTTTAAAATGTCAAAACAATTGATCTATTCGGGAAAAGCTAAAGATATCTATACAATTGAGGATGAAAATCTTATTATTTCAACTTACAAGGACCAGGCGACTGCTTTCAATGGTGTCAAGAAGGAGCAGATTGCAGGTAAGGGAGTGTTGAATAATCAGATTTCATCTTTTATTTTTGAGAAATTAAATGCGGCTGGTGTGGCGACTCACTTTGTGGAGAAACTTTCAGATACAGAACAACTCAATAAAAAGGTTGAGATTATTCCTTTGGAAGTCGTGCTCCGCAACTACACGGCTGGTTCCTTTTCAAAACGTTTTGGTGTGGATGAGGGAATCGCCTTGGAGACCCCGATTGTCGAATTTTACTACAAAAATGATGATTTGGATGACCCATTTATCAATGACGAGCATGTGAAATTTCTACAAATTGCAGATGACCAGCAGATTGCCTACTTGAAGGAAGAAACTCGTCGAATCAATGAACTCTTGAAAGCTTGGTTTGATGAGATTGGGCTTAAGTTGATTGACTTTAAGCTAGAGTTCGGTTTTGATAAGGATGGAAAGATTATCTTGGCAGACGAATTTTCACCAGATAACTGCCGCTTGTGGGATGCGGATGGCAACCACATGGATAAGGATGTTTTCCGTAGGGGACTAGGTGAATTAACCGATGTTTACGAGATTGTTTGGGAAAAGTTGCAGGAATTGAAATAACAACCTCAAGGCTGTTTGGGAACATTGCAAGAGCTGAAATAAAGGAATAAGAATTGATGGATAAACGTATTTTTGTTGAAAAAAAGGCTGATTTTCAGGTCAAGTCAGAGAGTTTGGTTAGAGAACTCCAGCACAACTTGGGACTTTCAAGCTTGAAAAGTATTCGCATCGTGCAAGTTTATGATGTATTTGACTTGGCAGAGGGCTTGTTTGCACCTGCAGAGAAGCACATTTTCTCTGAGCAGGTGACAGACCATGTTTTGGACGAAGTTGCTGTGCAGGCGGATCTTGCCAACTATGCTTTCTTTGCGATTGAAAGTCTACCTGGGCAATTTGATCAGCGTGCGGCATCTTCACAGGAAGCCTTGCTTTTGCTGGGAAGTTCGAGTGATGTGACAGTCAATACAGCCCAACTTTACTTGGTCAATAAAGACATTGATGCGACTGAGTTAGAGGCGGTCAAGAACTACTTGCTCAATCCAGTTGATTCTCGTTTCAAGGACATCACGACAGGGATTGTCAAGCAGGAATTTTCTGAGTCAGACAAAACCATTCCTAAATTGACTTTCTTTGAAAGCTATACAGCAGAAGATTTTGCTCGCTACAAGGCCGAGCAGGGCATGGCAATGGAAGTGGATGATTTGCTCTTTATCCAAGACTACTTTAAGTCAATCGGGCGCGTGCCAACTGAGACGGAACTCAAGGTTTTGGACACTTACTGGTCTGACCACTGCCGTCATACGACTTTTGAGACAGAGTTGAAAAACATCGACTTCTCAGCTTCTAAATTCCAAAAGCAATTGCAGTCAACATATGACAAGTATATTGCCATGCGTGATGAGTTGGGACGTACGGAAAAACCACAAACCTTGATGGATATGGCGACTATTTTCGGTCGTTATGAGCGTGCTAATGGGCGGTTGGACGATATGGAAGTGTCAGACGAGATTAACGCTTGCTCTGTTGAAATTGAAGTGGATGTCAATGGTGTGAAAGAGCCATGGCTCCTCATGTTCAAAAATGAAACCCACAACCACCCGACAGAAATTGAGCCATTTGGTGGTGCTGCTACCTGTATTGGTGGAGCCATTCGTGACCCATTGTCAGGTCGCTCATATGTCTACCAAGCTATGCGTATCTCAGGTGCAGGTGATATTACAGCACCAATCTCTGAAACGCGTGCTGGTAAATTGCCACAACAGGTCATTTCTAAGACAGCGGCTCATGGTTATTCTTCATATGGTAACCAGATTGGGCTTGCGACGACCTACGTTCGTGAGTATTTCCATCCAGGCTTTGTAGCTAAACGCATGGAGCTAGGTGCTGTTGTCGGTGCGGCTCCTAAGGGCAATGTGGTCCGTGAAAAACCGGAAGCTGGTGATGTCATTATCCTCCTTGGAGGTAAGACTGGACGTGATGGTGTCGGTGGTGCGACAGGCTCTTCTAAGGTTCAAACAGTTGAGTCTGTAGAGACTGCTGGTGCTGAGGTTCAAAAAGGGAATGCTATCGAAGAACGCAAGATTCAACGTCTGTTCCGTAATGGTGATGTCACTCGTCTTATCAAGAAGTCTAATGACTTTGGAGCAGGTGGTGTCTGTGTAGCTATTGGTGAATTAGCAGACGGTCTTGAAATCGACCTTAACAAAGTGCCTCTTAAATACCAAGGCTTGAATGGTACCGAAATTGCCATCTCTGAATCTCAAGAACGGATGGCTGTGGTGGTTCGTCCTGAGGATGTAGATGCCTTCGTTGCGGAATGTAACAAAGAAAATATTGATGCTGTTGTGGTTGCGACAGTGACGGAAAAACCAAATCTGGTTATGCACTGGAATGGTGAAACAATTGTCGACTTAGAACGTCGTTTCCTTGATACCAATGGTGTACGAGTGGTTGTCGATGCCAAGATTGTGGACAAGGATGTCAAACTCCCAGAAGAACGCACAACAAGCGCTGACACACTTGAAGCAGATACCTTTACGGTTCTATCTGACCTCAACCATGCGAGTCAAAAAGGCTTGCAAACCATTTTTGACTGTTCGGTCGGTCGTTCAACGGTCAATCACCCACTTGGCGGTCGCTATCAACTCACTCCAACTGAGGCATCTGTACAGAAATTGCCAGTTCAACACGGTGTGACTCATACTGCGTCAGTCATGGCTCAAGGTTTCAACCCATATGTAGCTGAATGGTCTCCATACCACGGTGCTGCTTATGCGGTGATCGAAGCTACAGCTCGTCTAGCAGCAACAGGTGCCAATTGGTCTAAGGCTCGCTTCTCTTACCAAGAGTACTTCGAGCGCATGGATAAACAAGCTGAGCGTTTTGGTCAGCCAGTAGCTGCTCTTCTAGGTTCTATCGAAGCTCAGATTCAGCTTGGCTTGCCATCTATCGGTGGGAAGGACTCTATGTCTGGTACCTTTGAAGAATTGACGGTGCCACCAACCTTGGTTGCTTTTGGAGTGACAACAGCAGATAGCCGTAAGGTGCTCTCTCCAGAATTTAAAGTTGCTGGGGAAAACATCTACTACATCCCAGGTCAAGCTCTTGCTGCAGAGATTGATTTTGACTTGATTAAGTCTAATTTTGCTCAGTTTGAAGACATTCAAGCTGGTCACAAAGTGACATCTGCATCAGCTGTCAAATATGGTGGTGTGGTTGAAAGTTTGGCACTTGCTACTTTTGGAAATCATATCGGTGCAGAGGTAATCCTGTCTGAACTTGAAAGTTCTTTAACGGCTCAATTAGGCGGCTTTGTCTTCACGTCTCCTGAAGAAATCGCTGGAGTGGAGAAAATCGGGCAAACGAGCGCAGACTTTACACTGACTGTCAACGGTGTGAAGCTAGATGGACACAAGCTTGACAGTGCTTTCCAAGGAAAACTGGAAGAAGTTTACCCAACAGAATTTGCCCAAGCGAAAGAGCTGGCAGAAGTACCAGCTGTGGTATCAGATGTTGTGATTAAAGCAAAAGAAAAGGTTGAAAAACCTGTGGTTTACATCCCAGTCTTCCCAGGCACCAACTCGGAATATGACTCAGCTAAGGCATTTGAGAAAGAAGGTGCAGAGGTTAACTTGGTGCCATTTGTGACCTTGAATGAAGAAGCCATTGTCAAGTCAGTTGAAACCATGGTTGACAACATCGGTAAGGCTAACATTCTCTTCTTTGCAGGTGGATTCTCAGCTGCGGATGAGCCAGATGGTTCAGCCAAGTTTATCGTCAACATCCTTCTCAATGAAAAAGTCCGTGTGGCTATTGATAGCTTTATCGTCCGTGGTGGCTTGATTATCGGTATCTGTAATGGATTCCAGGCCTTGGTCAAATCAGGTCTTCTTCCGTACGGAAACTTCGAGGATGCTAGCAGTACGAGCCCAACCCTCTTCTACAATGATGCCAACCAACACGTGGCCAAGATGGTGGAAACTCGGATTGCCAATACCAACTCACCATGGTTGGCTGGGGTGCAAGTGGGCGATATCCACGCTATTCCTGTTTCGCATGGTGAAGGGAAATTTGTCGTGACGGCTGAGGAATTTGCGGAGCTCCGTGACAATGGACAAATTTTCAGCCAATATGTTGACTTTAACGGCAAACCAAGTATGGATTCTAAGTACAATCCAAATGGTTCTGTCCATGCCATCGAAGGAATTACTAGCAAGAATGGCCAAATCATCGGTAAGATGGGCCACTCAGAACGTTATGAGGACGGTCTTTTCCAAAACATCCCAGGAAATAAAGACCAGCACCTGTTCGCGTCGGCGGTTAAATATTTCACTGGAAAATAAGACTTGCAGATTTTCTAATAGATAGTATTAGTAATGTAAAAGTCATGTAGATTTATCTCTTGACGATTGCAAATGAAAATTAGGTATAAAAAATGACATACGAAGTAAAATCTCTTAATGAAGAATGTGGTGTTTTCGGTATCTGGGGACATCCAGATGCTGCTAAATTGACCTATTTTGGTCTCCACAGTCTTCAGCACCGTGGTCAGGAGGGGGCAGGAATCCTCTCCAATGATCAGGGACAATTGAAGCGCCATCGTGACATGGGACTTTTATCAGAAGTCTTCAGAAATCCTGCTAATTTGGATAAATTGACGGGAACTGGTGCGATTGGTCACGTGCGTTATGCGACTGCTGGCGAAGCTTCTGTAGATAATATCCAGCCCTTCCTCTTCCGTTTTCACGATATGCAGTTTGGGTTGGCTCATAATGGAAATCTGACCAATGCAGCCTCTCTCAAGAAAGAACTGGAACAAAGAGGAGCGATTTTCAGCGCGACTTCGGACTCGGAAATCTTGGCTCACCTCATTCGTCGGAGTCACAATCCGAACTTGATGGGCAAAATCAAAGAGGCGCTCAGCCTTGTCAAAGGTGGCTTTGCCTATATCTTGCTGTTTGAGGACAAGTTGATTGCGGCTCTTGACCCCAATGGTTTCCGTCCACTTTCTATCGGGAAAATGGCCAACGGAGCGGTGGTGGTTTCCTCTGAAACCTGTGCTTTTGAGGTTATTGGTGCTGAATGGATTCGTGATTTGAAGCCAGGTGAGATTGTGATCATTGATGACAAGGGAATCCAGTATGATAGCTATACAGATGATACCCAGTTAGCAATCTGTTCTATGGAGTATATCTATTTTGCTCGCCCTGATTCTAATATCCACGGTGTCAATGTCCATACGGCTCGCAAACGTATGGGTGCCCAATTGGCGCGTGAATTTAAGCATGAGGCAGATATCGTGGTCGGTGTGCCCAATTCTTCCCTCAGCGCGGCTATGGGATTTGCGGAAGAGTCAGGGCTACCAAATGAAATGGGCCTCATCAAGAACCAATACACCCAACGTACCTTTATCCAACCGACTCAAGAATTACGGGAGCAAGGGGTACGGATGAAATTGTCTGCAGTTTCTGGTGTTGTCAAAGGCAAGCGTGTTGTTATGATTGATGACTCTATTGTACGAGGAACAACTTCTCGTCGTATCGTTCAGCTCTTGAAAGAAGCGGGTGCGACTGAAGTTCACGTTGCTATTGGTAGCCCAGCGCTAGCTTATCCATGTTTCTATGGAATTGATATCCAGACCCGTCAGGAGCTAATTGCGGCTAATCATACGGTCGAAGAAACTCGCCAAATCATTGGGGCGGATAGCCTGACCTATCTTTCTGTTGAAGGTTTGATTGATTCGATTGGGATTGAAACAGATGCGCCAAATGGTGGACTCTGTGTCGCTTACTTTGACGGTGACTACCCAACTCCTCTCTATGACTACGAAGAAGACTATCGTAAAAGTTTGGAAGAAAAGACAAGTTTTTACAAGTGAGTTACTGAGATTCTCCATAAAAGAAAAGGAATAAATAAATGACAAAAAATGCTTATGCCCAGTCGGGTGTGGATGTTGAAGCGGGTTATGAAGTTGTTGAACGGATCAAAAAGCACGTGGCTCGTACGGAGCGTGCAGGTGTCATGGGAGCTCTGGGTGGCTTTGGTGGTATGTTTGACCTTTCAAAGACTGGGGTTAAAGAACCCGTCTTGATTTCAGGAACTGATGGTGTCGGAACCAAGCTCATGCTGGCTATCAAGTACGACAAGCACGATACCATCGGTCAGGACTGTGTGGCCATGTGTGTCAATGATATCATTGCTTCAGGTGCGGAGCCCCTCTATTTCCTTGACTACGTAGCAACTGGCAAGAATGAACCAGCTAAGCTAGAACAAGTGGTTGCTGGTGTGGCAGAAGGTTGTGTACAGGCAGGTGCCGCCCTCATCGGTGGAGAAACGGCTGAAATGCCTGGCATGTACGGCGAAGATGACTATGACTTGGCTGGTTTTGCGGTCGGTGTGGCTGAAAAATCTCAAATCATTGACGGTTCAAAAGTGGCAGAGGGAGATGTTCTTCTCGGACTTGCTTCAAGTGGGATTCATTCCAATGGTTACTCTCTCGTCCGTCGTGTCTTTGCGGATTACACAGGTGAGGAAGTCTTGCCAGAATTGGAAGGCAAGCAACTCAAGGAAGTTCTTCTTGAGCCGACTCGTATCTATGTCAAGGCTGTTTTGCCACTCATCAAGGAAGAGTTGGTCAACGGCATTGCCCACATCACTGGTGGTGGCTTTATCGAAAATGTCCCTCGCATGTTTGCAGCTGACTTGGCTGCTGAGATTGAAGAAGACAAGGTTCCAGTTTTACCAATTTTCAAAGCCCTTGAAAAATACGGTCAGATCAAACACGAAGAAATGTTTGAAATCTTCAATATGGGTGTGGGACTTATGCTAGCAGTTAGCCCTGAAAATGTAAGTCGTGTCAAGGAATTGTTGGATGAACCAGTCTATGAAATTGGTCGCATCGTCAAGAAAGAAAACGAAAGTGTCATCATCAAATGAAAAAAATAGCGGTTTTTGCCTCTGGTAATGGCTCAAATTTTCAGGTGATTGCCGAAGAGTTTCCGGTGGAGTTTGTCTTTTCAGACCATCGTGACGCCTATGTGCTCGAGCGTGCAGACAAGCTCGGCGTTCTGTCCTATGCTTTTGAACTCAAGGAGTTTGAGAGCAAGGCAGACTACGAAGCAGCTCTTGTCGAACTCTTGGAAGAACACCAGATTGACTTGGTTTGTCTAGCAGGCTACATGAAAATCGTTGGGCCAACTTTATTAGCAGCTTATGAGGGCCGAATTATCAACATTCATCCAGCCTACCTGCCAGAATTTCCAGGAGCTCATGGGATTGAAGATGCTTGGAATGCTGGTGTTGACCAGTCTGGCGTGACCATTCACTGGGTGGATTCCGGAGTGGATACAGGAAAGGTCATCAAACAAGTACGTGTACCACGGTTGGCTGATGATACCATTGAAAGTTTTGAAACTCGGATTCATGAGGCAGAGTACAAGTTGTATCCGGAAGTGCTGGATAGTTTGGGAGCGGAGAGGAAGAAATGATTATGGACCAATACTATATGGAGTTAAAGAATAAGTTATCTAACAGACCAATCCTACTGGATAATACTAATGATTTTCTTTTTGTTTTAGTAAATACAGTGAAAGCTATGATAGAAAATACTGATAAAAGTCAGCTTTCAGAGTTAGATAAAATTTTAGACGGTGTCACAAGTCAAGAATTAAAACTTGCCTATGATTTTTGTCAAGGGAAATTCGGTCAATCAGGTTTTTCTTATCGTAGGCATCCGAATTATTTTTATTTGTCCAGTTTAATTGCGACTTTTCCAGAATTTGAGTTGTCTAAAGCAGACCGAGATTATCTCAAAGGAATCATAAATTTTGATAACTACCTTTTATATGAGTTAGATTAGTCTTTAATCACCTCAAAACCCTATTTATTCAAAAGGAGGAAAAATGACAAAATGGTTAGAAACACTTGCTTTGATCACCTTAGCAGTGATTTTACGCTTACTGGTTAATTTCTTATTCCCTGAGATTCCCTATTGGGGGAGATTTTTACTGACAGTAATTTTGGGAGTTTTGGTAATCGTCTCCCTATACTTTATGAAAAGAAAATTACGTAGGTAGAAAGTTTGAACATGAAAGGAAGAAAAATGACTAAACGAGCACTTATTTCAGTCTCAGATAAAGCGGGCATTGTTGAATTTGCCCAAGAACTCAAAAAACTTGGTTGGGAGATTATCTCGACAGGTGGAACTAAGGTTGCCCTTGACAATGCTGGGGTGGACACCATTGCTATCGATGACGTGACTGGTTTTCCAGAGATGATGGACGGTCGCGTCAAGACTCTCCACCCAAATATCCACGGAGGTCTCTTAGCTCGTCGTGACTTGGATAGTCACTTGGAAGCAGCTAAGGACAATCAGATTGAGCTCATAGACCTTGTTGTGGTCAACCTTTACCCATTCAAGGAAACAATCCTCAAACCGGATGTGACTTACGCGGATGCTGTGGAGAATATCGATATCGGTGGACCATCTATGCTTCGTTCAGCAGCTAAAAACCATGCTAGCGTAACAGTTGTGGTAGACCCTGCTGACTATGCAGTGGTTCTTGACGAATTGTCAGCAAATGGTGAAACTACTTATGAAACTCGACAACGTTTAGCAGCCAAGGTTTTCCGTCACACAGCGGCTTATGATGCCTTGATTGCAGAATACTTCACAGCTCAAGTGGGCGAAAGCAAACCTGAAAAACTCACTTTGACTTATGACCTCAAGCAAGCTATGCGCTATGGGGAAAATCCTCAACAGGACGCGGACTTCTACCAAAAAGCTTTGCCGACAGACTACTCGATTGCATCCGCTAAACAGCTTAACGGGAAAGAATTGTCCTTCAACAATATCCGTGATGCGGATGCTGCTATCCGTATCATCCGTGATTTCAAAGATCGTCCAACCGTTGTGGCTCTCAAACACATGAACCCATGTGGAATCGGTCAGGCTGATGACATCGAGACTGCTTGGGACTACGCTTATGAGTCTGACCCAGTGTCTATCTTTGGTGGTATCGTTGTTCTTAACCGTGAGGTGGATGCTGCGACAGCTGAGAAGATGCATGGTGTCTTCCTTGAAATCATCATAGCACCAAGCTATACGGATGAGGCGCTAGCTATTTTGACCAATAAAAAGAAAAACTTGCGTATCCTTGTCTTGCCATTTGATGCTCAAGAGGCTAGCGAAGTGGAAGCAGAATATACAGGTGTTGTCGGTGGACTTCTGGTGCAAAACCAAGACGTTGTCAAAGAAAGTCCAGCTGACTGGCAAGTGGTGACCAAACGCCAACCAACAGAGACAGAAGCGACAGCTCTTGAGTTCGCTTGGAAGGCTATCAAGTATGTCAAATCAAACGGAATTATCGTGACCAACGACCACATGACACTGGGTGTTGGTCCAGGTCAAACTAACCGTGTGGCTTCCGTACGTATTGCCATTGACCAAGCCAAAGACCGCCTTGACAGCGCTGTGCTTGCTTCCGATGCCTTCTTCCCATTTGCGGATAATGTGGAAGAAATCGCAAAAGCAGGTATCAAGGCCATCATCCAGCCAGGGGGCTCAGTCCGTGATCAAGAATCCATCGAAGCTGCTGACAAATATGGCTTGACCATGGTCTTCACAGGCGTGAGACATTTTAGACATTAGGAGATTATTTATGAGAAATGTCAAGAATAAAAATATTCATGGGAATGTAAGTAATGTTGATAATTCCACAAATATAAAACAGACGACAAATATATTTCATACGAATGTAATGACTAAAGTCAATACAGGAAGCTCGACCAGTGATAATTCTGAGATTATGTGGATTATTATTTCGCTATTTGTAATATCTCTATTTATATTATTTATTAATCCCGTTAGGAATTTTCTTAACAACAACATTATTTTTATATGGACTTATCTTGTCATTGCTTCAATAGCTCCTTTATTTTATATATTTTATAAATCGGGAGAATATAGATTGAAGAATGCTATAATTGCTCTAGTCCAAACTACTATCGTGATAAGTGCTAATATAATAAACCAAAATATAAAATTCCCTGAACAACTGATAGACTATTTGAATCAATTTTCCAACGGGAAATTAGATAACCTTGTGAATGTTCTAATTAGTTATTTCCAAGATGGCAACAGTAAATTTTTCTTGTATCTATTATTATATATTGTTTGTTATGTAATGTCGATATTATCACCGCTTGTAGTTGGATATAACACTTTTAAATTTAAAAAAATACCTAATGTCATACCGTGGATAGCTTTAGTAATTTCAATATTGTTTTCATACTTTGGTATAAAAATATTACAATGATTAATGATAGCTATAATTAAAACTCGGAAGAACCGCTCTTCACAGGCGTGAGACATTTTAGACATTAAGAACACTAAAGGGAAGAAAACAGTTTCTTTCCTTTTTTGCGTAAAAATGCGGAGTAAAACAAGATTAAAACGAACGTTTATGTTATAATGTTAGTAAATAATTCGCAAAAGAGGTTGAGAAATGAAACTGCTTGTTGTCGGTTCGGGTGGTCGTGAACATGCGATTGCTAAGAAGTTGCTTGAGTCAAAAGACGTTGAAAAAGTCTTTGTAGCTCCTGGGAATGACGGGATGACTCTGGATGGTCTGGAATTGGTAAACATCTCTATTTCCGAACATTCTAATTTGATTGACTTTGCAAAGGCCAACGATATCGCTTGGTCCTTCATTGGTCCAGATGACGCCCTTGCGGCTGGTATCGTGGATGATTTCCATGCAGCTGGTCTCAAAGCCTTTGGTCCGACAAGATTGGCAGCGGAGCTGGAGTGGTCCAAGGATTTTGCCAAGGAAATCATGGTCAAATACGGCGTTCCGACAGCAACCTATGGCACATTCTCAGACTTTAAGGAAGCCAAGGCCTATATCGAAAAGCATGGTGCGCCTATCGTAGTCAAGGCAGATGGCTTGGCGCTTGGGAAGGGTGTCATCGTTGCTGAGACGGTTGAGCAAGCGGTCGAAGCCGCTCATGAGATGCTTTTGGACAATAAATTTGGTGACTCAGGTGCGCGTGTGGTTATTGAGGAATTCCTTGAAGGAGAAGAGTTCTCTCTCTTTGCCTTTGCCAATGGCAATAAGTTCTACATCATGCCGACAGCTCAGGACCACAAACGTGCCTATGATGGCGACAAGGGTCCTAACACGGGCGGTATGGGTGCCTATGCGCCAGTTCCTCACTTGCCAGAGAGTGTAGTTTCCACAGCGGTTGAGACTATTGTCAAACCAGTCCTAGAGGGGATGATTAAAGAAGGTCGTCCGTATCTTGGTATCCTTTACGCAGGGCTTATCCTGACAGCAGATGGACCTAAAGTTATCGAATTCAATGCTCGGTTCGGGGATCCTGAAACACAGATTATCTTGCCTCGTTTGACTTCTGATTTTGCGCAAAATATCACGGATATTCTGGATGGCAAGGAGCCGAAGATCACGTGGCTGGACAAGGGTGTGACTCTGGGTGTAGTTGTCGCATCCAATGGTTACCCGCTAGACTATGAAAAAGGTGTCAAGTTGCCAGTAAAAACCGACGGCGATATCATCACCTACTATGCAGGGGCTAAGTTTTCGGAAAATAGCAGAGCACTGCTATCAAACGGTGGACGTGTCTATATGCTCGTTACCACAGCAGACACCGTCAAAGAAACCCAAGATACCATTTACCAAGAGCTTGTCCAACAACAAACAGAAGGTTTCTTTTACCGAACAGATATCGGAAGCAAGGCAATTAGATAAAGATATAAGAAAAAGCGACGCAGTCGCCAAATACGATAATGGTCGCCGTGGTGAAAAGATCAGAACAGTATCTGTTCTGTTCGGGGGAAACTTTGAGACCTTAGGCTCAAAGTTTAGGAATGAAACCGAAGATTTGCTTCCGTTCCTTACAACCTAAGGTGATTGTTGAAAAAGAGGAAAAAGGAGAAGAAATGAAACCCGTAATTTCCATTATCATGGGCTCAAAATCAGACTGGGCAACCATGCAAAAAACCGCAGAAGTCCTAGACCGCTTCGGCGTTGCTTACGAAAAGAAGGTTGTCTCTGCCCACCGTACACCTGATCTCATGTTCAGACATGCCGAAGAGGCTCGTAGCCGTGGCATCAAGGTCATCATCGCAGGTGCGGGAGGTGCAGCCCATTTACCAGGAATGGTAGCTGCCAAAACAACCCTTCCAGTCATTGGTGTGCCAGTCAAATCTCGTGCCCTTAGTGGCGTGGATTCACTCTATTCCATTGTGCAGATGCCAGGTGGTGTGCCAGTCGCAACTATGGCTATTGGTGAAGCAGGTGCGACCAACGCTGCCCTCTTCGCTCTCCGTCTCCTATCAGTAGAGGATCAGTCTATCGCGACAGCATTGGCAGATTTCGCAGAAGAACAAGGAAAAATCGCAGAGGAGTCTACAAATGAGCTCATCTAAAACAATCGGAATTATCGGTGGCGGTCAGCTGGGTCAAATGATGGCTATTTCTGCTATCTACATGGGCCACAAGGTTATCGCGCTGGATCCTGCGGCTGATTGCCCAGCCTCTCGCGTAGCGGAAATCATTGTGGCGCCTTATAATGATGTTGACGCACTTCGTCAATTGGCAGAGCACTGTGATGTTCTCACTTATGAATTCGAAAATGTTGATGCAGATGGTTTAGATGCTGTCATCAAGGATGGTCAACTCCCTCAAGGGACCGACCTGCTCCGTATTTCGCAAAATCGCATCTTTGAAAAGGACTTTTTGTCAAACAAGGCTCAAGTAACGGTGGCACCTTACAAGGTTGTGACTTCTAGCCAAGACTTGGCAGATATTGACCTGTCGAAAGCCTATGTCCTCAAGACTGCAACTGGTGGCTACGATGGGCATGGACAGAAGGTTATTCGCTCAGAAGCAGATTTAGAAGAAGCCTATGCGTTAGCTGACTCAGCAGCCTGCGTTTTAGAGGAATTCGTCAATTTTGACCTTGAAATTTCTGTCATCGTGTCAGGAAATGGCAAGGATGTGACAGTTTTTCCAGTTCAGGAAAATATCCACCGCAACAACATCTTGTCTAAGACTATCGTGCCTGCTCGCATTTCAGAAAGTCTGGCTGACAAGGCTAAAGCTATGGCAGTGCGAATCGCTGAACAGCTCAACCTATCTGGAACCCTTTGCGTGGAAATGTTTGCGACAGCTGATGACATCATTGTCAACGAGATTGCCCCACGACCACACAACTCTGGGCACTACTCTATTGAAGCTTGTGACTTCTCCCAGTTTGATGCCCATATTCTGGGTGTTCTGGGGACACCATTACCAGCTATCAAACTACATGCACCAGCAGTCATGCTCAATGTTCTCGGTCAGCATGTCGAGGTCGCCGAAAAATATGTCACAGAAAATCCAAGCGCCCACCTCCACATGTATGGTAAAATAGAAGCGAAGCACAACCGCAAGATGGGACATGTGACTTTGTTTAGTAATGAACCAGACAATGTGGTTGAGTTTGGGAAAGGGATAGATTTTTAGGACAAGTCTATGATACAAATTATCGTTAACGCTTTTGTTGAAAAGGATAAAACTGGAGCAGTCGTGGAAGTCTTGTATGCTAGTGCTGACCAAGATAAGGTACAAGCTAAATATAAAGAACTAACTGCACAATACCCTGAAAACTATTTAGCTATCTATAGTTTACCGCTGGATACGGATTTGAATACACTAGATCATTATCCGTCTGTGTTTATTGGGAAAGAGGAGTTTGAGTAGAAATCTTGCTTTACCTAGATAGTTTATTCCCAACAGCTTTAGAAGAAAGGAAAAATTAACAACATGATCGACCGTTACTCTCGCCCTGAGATGGCGAATATTTGGAGTGAAGAAAATAAATACCGTGCTTGGCTTGAGGTGGAAATCTTGGCTGATGAAGCATGGGCTGAGTTGGGGGAAATCCCTAAGGAAGATGTGGCTTTGATTCGCGAGAAGGCGGACTTTGACATCGACCGTATTTTGGAGATTGAGCAGGAGACGCGCCACGATGTGGTGGCTTTCACACGTGCGGTTTCTGAGACACTTGGTGAGGAACGCAAGTGGGTTCACTATGGTTTGACATCTACCGACGTAGTGGATACGGCCTACGGTTACCTCTACAAGCAGGCCAACGACATCATCCGTCGTGACCTTGAAAACTTCACCAACATCATCGCTGATAAGGCTAAGGAGCACAAGTTCACCATCATGATGGGGCGTACCCACGGTGTGCACGCTGAGCCTACAACTTTTGGTCTTAAATTGGCAACATGGTACAGCGAAATGAAGCGCAATATCGATCGTTTCGAGCATGCGGCTGCTGGTGTTGAGGCTGGTAAGATTTCTGGTGCTGTTGGTAACTTTGCCAACATTCCACCATTCGTTGAGCAATACGTCTGCGACAAATTGGGTATTCGTGCTCAAGAAATCTCAACACAGGTCCTTCCTCGTGACCTTCACGCTGAGTACTTTGCAGTTCTTGCTAGCATCGCGACTTCAATCGAACGTATGGCAACGGAAATCCGTGGGCTTCAAAAATCAGAACAACGCGAAGTAGAAGAGTTCTTTGCTAAAGGGCAAAAAGGTTCTTCAGCTATGCCTCACAAACGCAACCCAATCGGCTCTGAAAACATGACAGGTCTTGCACGTGTTATCCGTGGTCACATGATTACAGCTTATGAGAACGTAGCCCTCTGGCACGAACGTGACATTTCACACTCATCAGCTGAGCGTATTATCACACCAGATACGACCATTTTGATTGACTACATGCTTAACCGCTTTGGAAATATTGTTAAGAATTTGACAGTCTTCCCAGAAAACATGATCCGCAACATGAACTCAACTTTCGGTCTTATCTTCAGCCAACGTGCTATGTTGACCTTGATTGAAAAAGGGATGACCCGTGAGCAAGCTTATGACTTGGTGCAACCAAAAACAGCCTACTCTTGGGATAACCAAGTAGACTTTAAACCACTTCTTGAGGCAGATACAGAAGTAACATCACGCCTCACACAAGAAGAAATTGATGAAATCTTCAACCCTCTTTATTACACTAAACGAGTGGAGGATATCTTTGACCGCCTCGGACTTGGTGATTAATTAAAAAATAAACAGCGATCTTCAATCTCGCTGTTTATTTTTTTATCGAAAAGACTTAGTCTTCTTTTCTTTTAGTGAGTCCATAGGCTGCTAGTGTAGTCATGAGTCCTGCGACTACTAGTCCTGCAGAATCGTGACTTCCTGTTTCAGGAAGTTCTTTCTCTGTTGCCACAGGAGCTGGACCTTGAGGAAGAGCTTTGTTTTCCTCCGCAGGAGCAGTTGATGGAGCTGGTTGGCTTGGGATTTCTAGTTTTGGTTTTTCTTCAGCAATAGCGGCTTGTCCGCTTTCATCGCCTACATGTGTTACGAGAGCACCGACTTCAACCACTTGGTTCACAGCTTCTTTGGTTACCTGGCTATCAAGGACTGTTTCTGTTGTTTTTCCATTTTCAGTAAGGACAGAGATGTAATGAGTTCGTTCACCTTTGACTCCTGCTGTAATAATATTTTGCTGACCAGCTGGGAGGTTAGGATTTTCTTTATTGATAACTTCAAATGGGATTTCTTCAGTTCTTGTGATGAGTTCTGGTCTGGTTTCAACATTGGCAGCCACTTCATTTTCATCCAGACTTCCTGAGTGAGTTGCAGCTGGTTTGAGACCTAAGCGAGCGGCTTTTAAGTTGGCTACAAGTGTGTCAAGCTCAGCTTGTTTATTACGGTTGAGGTTGTAATTTAGAGCTGTTTTAGCTGCACTTAGGGCATCCAAGCTTTCCTTGCTGTATCCTTCTAAGTTTTCAGGAATTTTAGCTAATTCTTCGCGGAGAGCATTATAATTAGCTCGGAAGTAGTCTTTGTTGTGGTCTGCAAAGGCAGTCATAAGTTCAAAGATTTCCTCTTCCTTGTACTCAGCGCTTGGTTTATCTGCCCAGATAGCAAGCATACTTCCAACTGTTGGAAGGTCTACTTCAGGATATTTGATAGAAGCTAGTTGATTGAATGGAACTTTACCAGAATTTTCAACTGCTTTTGAAAGAGGGTAAGCTTCATCTTGTTTGTGATTGCCTATAACATAATACCAGTCACCGTTGGTATTCAAGAACTTATAACCTTTGCTTGCTAGGTATTGAGGTGATGCGAGGTTGTAGCCCCACCAACCTTTAGACCAGTAAGAAATCAAGACATCTTTGTCAAACTGAACATCGTCCTTGTCCTCATAGTAGAAGCCATCGTTGAAGGCCATTGGTTGAAGCCCTCTTTCTTTGGCCATAGCTGCGAGGGTGTTGGCATATTCGGCAAACTTGCCATAGAGTTGATACCATTTGAGGTAGTACCAGCCTTGGGCACTAGTCGCATCGTTAGCATATTCGTCAGTACCAAAGTTGAAAATCTTTGTTTTACCTGCAAAGAAGTCCATGTATTTACCGATGAGGGTTTTTACAAAGTTCATCGCTTCTTCGTTTCTCAAGTCCATAGTTGTTTTGGAGACTTTGTCAAAGTGGGCTTGAGGATTTTTAATACCCAATTTTTCCATGGCAACGAGCATAGCATCCATGTGACCTGGGCTGTTGATAGCTGGGATGAGACCGATACCCTTAGATTTAGCGTATTCAATTAGTTCTGTCACTTCTGCCTGTGTAAGCGAAGTCCCATTTGGATCGTCGTAGTAAGCTTTTGTTCCTTGGATGATGGCATTTTTGACATCATCACTTGAATAGGTTTTTCCGTTAGCAGTGATGGTCATATCATCGAGTAGGAAGCGAAGTCCGTCATTTCCTAGAAGGAGATGAACATCAGAATATCCGAGCTCACTGGCCTTATCTACGATGCGTTTGAGCTGATTAAGAGTAAAGTATTTGCGTCCAGCATCGATTGAAATCACCTTGTTTTTGACAAGTTTTTCAACTTCACGTTTAGCATCTTCTTCTTTTTGAGCTTCTGGTGTGAAGGTCAAATTGCTGACTGCTTCTTGAAGTTTTGCAATAGCTTGGTCAATCGTGTCTTGTTGGGCACGACTGAGGTTGCTATCAAGTGAACGGATGACTTTTGCCGCTTCGTTAACTGCTGCGACGCTTTCTGCAGTATAACGGTTAAGGTCTTTTGGTACCTCGTTAAGTGCTTGTTCTGCAGACTCATAATCAGCTGCGAAGTATTCAGCATTAGAATTTGCGAATTGCCGCATGAGTTTGAAGAGGCGTGATGGTGAATAACGTGCAGATGGAGTGTCAGCCCAAGCAGCTACCATACCACCGATGAATGGAATAGTTGCTCCGTCGGATTTTGGTACCGAAGTGATTGGAGTGTTCTTGATACCGTTTAATCCTTGATCAAGGTTGTACCAACCTTGGCCATCTGCATTTCGCCCAAGAACATAGTACCAAGCATCGTTAGTGTTTAGGATTTGGTGACCTTTTTCTACTAGAAGTTTAGAAGAAGCGACGTCGTAACCTCCCCAGCCACCAGTCCACATTGAAACGATGATATCTTTGTCGAAAGTTCCGAAGCTAGTATCACTATTGTAGTAAATACCATCATTGAAGGCCATTGGTTTTAGACCGTGCGATTTTACAATACGAGCTAGGTCATTGGCGTAGGCAATAAATTTTTCATATCCTTTTACAGGGTAGCCTTCGTTTGGATAGTATTTATCAGCTTGAAGAACGCTCCAACCTTTAGCGTTTGTTGCATCATTGGCATATTCATCAAGTCCGATGTTGAAGATTTCAGTCTTTTTCGCGAAATAAGCAGCATATTTATCGATAAGGGCTTTTGTAAAAGCGACTGCTTGTTCGTTGTCAAGATCTACGGTACGGGCTGATTCCTTCCCAAAATAGCTAAAGTTAGGTTTTTGGATTCCCAATTCTTTCATGGCATTGAGGATAGCATCCATGTGACCAGGACTATTTACTGTCGGAATGAGACCGATGCCTTTATCTTTGGCATAGTTAATTAGATCTGTCATTTGACTTTCTGTTAAGTGATTGCCGTTTGGATCGTTGTAATAATCATTTGTACCTTTTTCAATGGCACGTTTGACATCGTCACTCGCATAGGTTTTGCCGTTAGCTGTGATGCTCATATCGTCCAACATGAAGCGGAGCCCATCATTTCCAACTAATAGGTGTAAATCAGTGTAGCCATAATGTTTCGCTTTATCGATGATTTCCTTGAGCTGTTCTGGTGAGAAATATTTACGTCCAGCATCAATAGAAACAATTTTCTTTTTCGCTAGCTTTTCATTAGTTTGAGTGGCACGTTCAGTAGTCGGAGCGAGTACAGCAGGAGTAGCAGGCTCGTTTTTCTTCTCAGCATTGGCACTATCTGAACTTTTTTTCACTTGAGTTGTGTTTTCTGATTCCGTAGTAGGAGCTGGGCTGGTATGTTCTGTTACTACCGGTGCTACCGCATTGTCTGTTTTTGGAACAACTGTGTTAACAGTATCTTTTTCAGTTTTAACTTCCTCTTTTATAGTTTTATCAGCTTGTTTTACAAGTTTTTCTTCTTTATCTTGAATTGGTGCTTCTGATGCTTGTGGGCTATCCGGCACAGCTTGCAAAGTTTCAGTAGCTTTTGGTGCTGGTGTGAGTCCATCTGCAGATACGACTTGCGCACTGAAGGTAAATCCTATCAGTACAGAAGCTGCTCCGACTGCATACTTGCGAATCGAGAAACGCTGTTTCTTGTCTAGTTTCATGATAAAACCTCCTTGATACAACTATTTTGATAACGTTTACATAAAACCAATTTAATTTTATTATCTATATAGTAAAAAGTCAAGTAAATTTATATAATAACTATAACAAACGGAGTAAATCATAAGATTTTGGAAATAACAACTTATATAAGAAGGTAAAATTAAGGAAAAATCAGTGATTTTTAACTTGTTTTTAGTAAAAGTGCTACAAATTAAATAAAGATATTTAATAGCGTTTTCATAGTCGCTTTTTCGCGCTATAATATATATATAGAAAAAGCCTGAGCAAGGCTCCAATGTCATTAAGTTAAGAAATTCAAATACAATTCTGTATTTGGGTTTCTTTTT
>NZ_CAUQCP010000012.1:0-43092 GCF_963516575.1 uncultured Streptococcus sp. | reverse complement strand
GCAGGCGCTATGGTCGAGTACAGCGTGACGGTTTGACTCCTCCAGATTTGATTGTCATCGATGGGGGACAAGGTCAAGTCAATATCGCCAAGCAAGTCATACAAGAGGAGATGGGCTTGGATATTCCAATTGCAGGTCTGCAAAAAAATGACAAGCATCAAACCCATGAATTGCTCTTTGGAGATCCGCTTGAGGTGGTGGAGTTATCTCGCAATTCTCAGGAATTTTTCCTCCTCCAACGCATTCAGGATGAGGTGCACCGCTTTGCTATTACTTTCCACCGTCAACTGCGCTCCAAAAATTCTTTTTCATCACAACTGGATGGGATTGACGGTCTGGGACCTAAACGCAAGCAGAATCTCATGAAGCATTTCAAGTCTCTAACCAAAATCAAGGAAGCCAGTGTGGATGAGATTGTCGAAGTTGGAGTGCCTAGAGCAGTAGCAGAGGCTGTACAGAGGAAGTTGAACCCGCAGGAGGCAGTGGAATTAGCTCAAGTAGCGGAAGAAAGAGTAGATTACCAAACGGAAACTGGACATGATTAGAAACAAGCTTCTTTACCTGAATAGAATTATTTAAACTAAAAGCGATTGGCTGGTCCAATCGCTTTTATATATCTTATTGTAATTGAGATTTATCTGGAAGGTAAGAGCCACCTAGATAGGTATTGCTGAGTTTTTCAAGTGTTCCATCTTGGTAGAGTTCTTTGAGCGCTTTATCAAATTTCTCTTTAAACTCTTTTTGGTCGTTTGAGAAAACGATATAGTTGTTGGGGCTATCGGCAGAAGGTAAATCAACGACTGAGAGATCTAAGCCACGGTCCTTGATAATCTTTTGAACCGATACCTTGTCAAAAACTAGGAAATCAAACTCTCCGTTAGAGAGGTCTAAGATTCGTTTACCGATATCCTCTCCAGAAAAATCGATAGTAGCGGGATTGTCAGTGTGTTTTTGATTCCAGTTATTGATGAATTGAGCGTTTGAAGTTCCAGTATCCTCTTGAGTTGTTTTGCCAGCGATTTGGTCAAGTGAAGTCAGAGGATTTTTCTTGTTGCTGACAAGGACGAGGGGGTTGTTCGAAATTGGAAGTGAGTAGAGGTATTTTTCAGCACGCTCTTTTGTGTAACTCAAGTTATTAGCTGCAGCCTGATAGTGACCAGAATCAAGTCCTGGGAAGATACTCTCCCAGGCAGTTCTTTGGAATTGAATCTCGTAGTCGCTGAGTTTTTCATCAACTGCTTTTAGAACTTCAATATCGAAGCCTGTCAGATTGCCTTTATCTTCGTAGTCAAATGGTGGCACATCACCAGCTGTAGCAACGACGATTGTCTTTTGGGAGTTAGTCTCTTTAGGTGTAGCTTGATTTCCACAGGCAACTAAAAGTGGGAGGATGGCTAATAATAGGCTAAATTTTTTCATAATGTCTCCATTCAAATGTAAAGTCATCTGCTAGTTTATCAGAAATGTTCCTGATGAGCCAATATATATTTTTTATGGTTGTGATAAAATATCTTAATCATGAAAAATCCCTGCAAGCTCTTTCAAAATATGGTAAAATGGAAGCAGTAGAATTAGAAAAGGAAATCGATTATGAAATTTCTTGAATTAAATAAAAAACGTCATGCGACCAAGCATTTCACTGATAAGCCAGTGGATCCCAAAGATGTGCGTACGGCTATCGAAATTGCAACCTTGGCACCAAGCGCCCACAACAGCCAGCCTTGGAAATTTGTGGTGGTACGTGAGAAAAATGCCGAACTAGCAAAATTGGCTTATGGTTCCAACTTTGAGCAGGTATCATCAGCACCTGTAACCATTGCCTTGTTTACAGATACAGATTTGGCCAAACGCGCTCGCAAGATCGCCCGTGTTGGTGGTGCTAACAATTTCTCAGAAGAACAACTTCAATACTTCATGAAAAATTTGCCAGCTGAATTTGCACGCTACAATGAACAACAGGTCAGCGACTACCTGGCCCTCAATGCAGGTTTGGTTGCCATGAACTTGATTCTCGCTCTTACAGACCAAGGAATCGGATCAAATCTTATACTTGGATTTGACAAATCAAAAGCCAACGAAGTTTTGGATATCGAAGACCGTTTCCGTCCAGAACTTTTGATTACAGTGGGGTACACAGACGAAAAATTGGAACCAAGCTACCGCTTGCCAGTAGATGAAATCATCGAGAAAAGATAGAAGGAAGATAATATGACAGCAATTGATTTTACAGCAGAAGTAGAAAAACGCAAAGAAGACCTCTTGGCTGACTTGTTTAGCCTTTTGGAAATCAACTCAGAACGTGATGATAGCAAGGTTGATGCTGAACATCCATTTGGACCTGGTCCAGTAAAAGCATTGGAAAAATTCCTTGAAATCGCAGACCGTGATGGCTATCCAACTAAAAATGTTGATAACTACGCAGGACATTTTGAGTTTGGTGATGGGGAAGAAGTTCTCGGAATCTTTGCCCACATGGACGTGGTGCCGGCTGGTAGCGGTTGGGACACAGATCCTTACACACCAACTATCAAAGACGGTCGCCTTTATGCGCGTGGGGCATCAGATGACAAGGGTCCTACAACAGCTTGTTACTATGGTTTGAAAATCATCAAAGAATTGGGCCTTCCAACTTCTAAGAAAGTTCGTTTCATTGTCGGAACAGACGAAGAATCAGGCTGGGCAGACATGGACTACTACTTCGAGCACGTAGGACTTAAAAAACCAGACTTTGGTTTCTCTCCAGACGCGGAGTTCCCTATCATCAACGGTGAAAAAGGAAATATTACTGAATACCTCCACTTTGCAGGTGAAAATACAGGTGATGCTTGTCTTCATAGCTTCACAGGTGGTTTGCGTGAAAACATGGTACCAGAATCAGCAACAGCAGTTATTTCAGGTGATTTGGCTGACTTGCAAGCTAAACTAGATGCCTTTGTTGCAGAACACAAACTTAGAGGAGAACTCCAAGAAGAAAACGGCCAATACAAGGTGACGATCATTGGTAAATCAGCCCACGGTGCTATGCCTGCTTCAGGTGTCAATGGTGCGACTTACCTAGCCCTCTTCCTCAGCCAGTTTGACTTTGCTGGTCCAGCCAAAGACTACCTTGACATCGCTGGTAAAATTCTCTTGAACGACCATGAGGGTGAAAATCTCAAGATTGCTCATGTGGATGAAAAGATGGGTGCCCTTTCTATGAATGCCGGTGTCTTCCGCTTCGATGAAACAAGTGCTGATAATACCATTGCCCTTAACATCCGCTATCCAAAAGGAACAAGTCCAGAACAAATCAAGTCAATCCTTGAAAACTTGCCAGTTGCTTCTGTTAGCCTTTCTGAGCACGGTCACACCCCTCACTATGTGCCAATGGAAGATCCACTTGTCCAAACCTTGTTGAATGTCTATGAAAAACAAACTGGTCTTAAAGGTCACGAGCAAGTCATCGGTGGTGGAACCTTTGGTCGCTTGCTCGAACGCGGAGTTGCCTACGGTGCCATGTTCCCAGACTCAATTGACACCATGCACCAAGCTAATGAATTTATCGCCTTGGATGATCTCTTCCGAGCAGCAGCAATCTATGCCGAAGCTATTTATGAATTGATCAAATAAAACGATAGAAGTCTGAGATCTTATGCTTGGACTTCTTTTTGGAGGGAAAATAGATGTCTCAAATCGAAAGAATTAAGCAAGCTATTATGGTGGATCCGCAGAATGCCAGCTATACAAATCGTGGCATCGAGCCTCTCTTTGCAGCGCCAAAGACTGCTCGCATCAATATCATCGGTCAAGCGCCTGGTCTTAAAACCCAAGAAGCAGGCCTTTACTGGAAGGACAAAAGTGGCGATCGTTTGCGGGACTGGCTAGGTGTGGATGAAGATACCTTTTACAACTCAGGTTATTTTGCTGTTCTGCCTATGGATTTTTACTTTCCAGGACATGGTAAGTCAGGAGATTTACCGCCTAGAGCTGGCTTTGCAGAAAAATGGCATCTGCAGCTCTTGCAAGAATTACCCGATATCCAGTTGACCCTCTTGATTGGCCAGTATGCTCAAGCCTACTATTTACAGGAGAAAGTCAGTGGCAAGGTGACAGAACGGGTAAAACATTACCAGAACTACTTGCCAGCCTATTTTCCACTAGTTCACCCCTCACCGCGAAATCAAATCTGGATGGCCAAAAATCCTTGGTTTGAGTCAGAAGTGGTGCCGGATTTGAAAAAAAGAATTAAAACTATTTTAGGAGAAAAAGAATGAAAGAAATAGCCTTTGACGCATTTTACCAGCTTTATCAAAACGGTCAACTTTCTCTAGTGGACGTGAGAGAAGTGGACGAATTTGAAACTCTTCATTTAGAAGGTGCCCACAACCTGCCGCTTAGTCAATTGGCTGATAGCTATGATCAGTTGGACAAGGACCAGTTGCATTATGTCATTTGCAAATCTGGGATGAGATCGGCGCGTGCTTGTCAATTTTTAGCTGAACAAGGCTATGAGGTTATCAATGTTCAAGGTGGTATGACTGCCTTTGAAGAACTCTAAACATAAGAATTTCTCCTACTTGGTGTGGTCTGGGTAGGAGAGTTTTATTTTTAGATAATTCATACTTTTTAGAATCTTAAAAACATTTAACATTTTGCTTCGTGATACTTTTTTCATACTTCTATTCATGATATACTAGGTCAGTATTTTATAAATATGAAGGAGATTTACATGGCTAAAAAAGGTGCCCTAACAGGCTTGCTCCTGTTTGGAATATTTTTTGGTGCGGGGAATTTGATTTTTCCGCCTTCTCTGGGTGCTCTATCTGGAGAACATTTTCTTCCTGCCATCGCAGGTTTTGTCTTTTCAGGTGTCGGTATCGCCGTCTTGACCCTTATTATTGGAACGCTAAATCCTAAAGGATACATTCATGAGATTTCGACAAAGATAGCGCCTTGGTTTGCGACTCTGTATCTTGTAGTTCTCTATTTGTCAATTGGTCCATTTTTTGCTATCCCACGTACTGCTACAACGGCTTACGAAGTAGGGATTAGCCCCCTTTTGTCGGATGCAAATAAAGGTCTAGGCTTGATTGTCTTTACCCTTCTTTACTTTGCAGCAGCGTATCTAATCTCGCTCAATCCATCAAAAATCTTAGACCGTATCGGTCGTATTTTAACGCCAGTCTTTGCAATCTTGATTGTTATCTTGGTTGTCCTAGGAGCTATCAAATACGGTGGAACAAGCCCTCAAGCTGCGTCAGCTGCTTATCAAGCTTCTGCTTTTGGTACAGGTTTCCTCGAAGGTTACAATACCTTGGATGCCCTTGCTTCTGTTGCCTTTAGTGTAATTGCAGTTCAAACCTTGAAGCAACTTGGATTTTCAAGTAAGAAAGAATACATTTCAACTATTTGGGTTGTTGGTATCGTTGTTGCCCTTGCCTTCAGCGCCCTTTATATCGGTTTAGGTTTCCTTGGAAATCATTTCCCAGTACCAGCTGAAGCGATGAAGGGTGGAACACCGGGTGTTTACATCTTGTCACAAGCCACTCAAGAAATCTTTGGTTCAACAGCTCAACTCTTCCTCGCAGCTATGGTTACCGTAACCTGCTTCACAACAACAGTTGGTCTGATTGTGTCAACAGCTGAGTTCTTTAACGGTCGCTTCCCACAAATTAGCTACAAGGCTTATGCAACAGTCTTTACCTTGATTGGATTTGCTATTGCAAATCTTGGTTTGAGTGCAATTATCAAGTACTCAATTCCAGTACTAGTTATCTTGTACCCAATCACGATTGCCATCGTTATGATTGTCATTGTCAACAAATTTGTGGCTCTTTCAAAACCAGGTATGCAGTTGACAATTGCTGTTGTTACAGCTATTGCCATTGCAAGCGTACTAGGAAGCTCATTTAAGGTTGAGTTTCTTGCAAACCTTGTCAACACTCTTCCTTTTGCCAAGGCATCTCTCCCTTGGTTGGTACCAGCCATTGTCGGAATCTTGCTCTCATTGGTTCTACCAAACAAGCAAGAAAGCGATGTTTTTGAAATGGAATAATCATTAAAATCACTTTTGTAGCCAAGTCTACAGGAGTGATTTTCTTTTTTTATCCGATGATAAATGTGTTATAATAGGTAGCAAAAGAGGTGAAGAAATGAATCAAACAGTAGAATATATCAAAGAACTGACAGCTATTGCATCGCCAACAGGCTTCACTCGTGAGATTTCGGACTATTTAGTCAAGACTCTAGAAGGTTTTGGTTACCAGCCAGTTCGTACAGCCAAGGGCGGTGTCAATGTGACCATCAAAGGTCAAAGTGATGAAGAGCATCGCTATGTGACTGCCCATGTGGATACGCTGGGTGCCATTGTCCGTGCTGTCAAACCAGACGGTCGTCTCAAAATGGACCGTATTGGTGGTTTTCCTTGGAACATGATTGAAGGAGAAAACTGTACCGTTCACGTAGCTAGCACAGGTCAAAAGATATCAGGAACCATTCTTATCCACCAAACTTCTTGCCATGTCTACAAGGATGCAGGAACTGCAGAACGCACGCAAGATAATATGGAAGTGCGTTTGGACGTCAAAGTAACAAATGAAAAAGAAACTCGTGCCTTGGGGATCGAGGTTGGTGATTTTATCAGTTTTGACCCACGAACTGTCGTGACAGAGACAGGTTTTATCAAGTCTCGTCATTTGGACGATAAGGTCAGTGCAGCAATTTTGCTTAACCTGCTTCGTATTTATAAGGAAGAGAAGATTGAATTGCCCGTAACAACCCATTTTGCTTTTTCAGTCTTTGAGGAAGTAGGCCATGGGGCTAACTCTAATATTCCTGCTCAGGTAGTAGAATATCTGGCTGTGGATATGGGAGCTATGGGAGATGACCAGCAAACTGATGAGTACACAGTGTCTATCTGTGTCAAGGATGCTTCAGGGCCTTATCACTATGACTTCCGTCAACATTTGGTTGCTTTGGCTAAAGAGCAAGATATTCCTTTTAAGCTGGACATCTATCCATTTTATGGTTCGGACGCTTCAGCGGCTATGTCTGCAGGGGCAGAAGTCAAACACGCCCTTCTCGGTGCTGGTATCGAGTCTAGTCATTCTTATGAGCGTACTCATATTGATTCGGTGGCCGCAACAGAGCGTATGGTTGATGCTTACCTTAAGAGCGCATTGGTAGACTGATATGTGCCTTATTTGTCAGAGAATTGAGCTCATTAAAGCTGGGGAAAATCCCTACTTTGTCAAAGAGTTGGAAACAGGCTATCTTGTCATTGGAGATCACCAGTATTTTGCAGGCTATAGTCTTTTTCTAGCCAAGGAACACGTCACGGAATTGCACCATTTAGAAAAGGAAACGAAACTCCGTTTTCTAGAGGAAATGAGTTTAGTCCAAGAGGCAGTTGCCAAGGCCTTTGCTACCGAGAAAATGAATATCGAACTGCTAGGAAATGGTGATGCCCATCTTCATTGGCATCTGTTTCCTAGACGAAGAGGTGATATGAATGGTCACGGTCTCAATGGACGTGGTCCAGTTTGGTGGGTTCCCTTTGAAGAAATGACAGCAGAAACCTGCCAAGCAGATCCGGATGAGATTAAACAATTAGTTAAACGTTTATCGTCAGAAGTAGATAAATTATTAGAAATAAAGGAGTAGAAATGAAAAAAAGATACCTTGTCTTGACAGCCTTGCTAGCCTTGAGTCTAGCAGCTTGTTCACAAGAAAAAGCAAAAAATGAAGATGGCTCAGCTAAGACAGAGCAAACAGCTAAATCTGATGGAACAGTCGGAAGTAAGGCTCAAGGAGCTGCCCAGAAAAAAGCAGAAGTGGTTAACAAAGGAGACTACTACAGTATCCAAGGGAAATACGATGAAATCATCGTAGCCAATAAACACTATCCATTGTCAAAAGACTACAATCCAGGGGAAAATCCAACAGCCAAGGCAGAGTTGGTCAAACTCATCAAAGCGATGCAAGAGGCAGGTTTCCCGATTAGCGATCATTACAGTGGTTTTAGAAGTTATGAAACTCAGACCAAGCTCTATCAAGATTATGTCAACCAAGATGGGAAGGCAGCTGCTGACCGTTACTCTGCCCGTCCTGGCTACAGCGAACACCAGACAGGTTTTGCCTTTGATGTGATTAGCACAAATGGAGAATTGGTGACAGAAGAAAAAGCAGCCCAATGGCTCTTGGACCATGCAGCTGATTATGGCTTTGTTGTCCGTTATCTCAAAGGCAAAGAAAAGGAAACAGGCTATATGGCTGAGGAATGGCACCTTCGTTATGTAGGAAAAGAAGCTAAAGAAATTGCTGAGAGTGGTCTCAGTTTGGAAGAATACTATGGCTTTGAAGGCGGAGATTACGTCGATTAATACTCTTCGAAAATCTCTTCAAACCACGTCAGTGTTGCCTTACCGTATGTGTAGGATACTGACTACGTCAGTTCCATCTACAACCTCAAAACTGTATTTTGAGCAACCTGCGGCTTGTTTCCTAGTTTGCTCTTTGATTTTCATTGAGTATAAAAAATAAACTTTTCTCTTGCAATTCTAGATAAATAGTGTATAATGGATGAGTATGTGTAAAGCATACTTGTGGGAGGTAAAAATCTTTAATTACCGCCAAAACCACAAAGGAGGATTTAAAAATGGCTAAAAAAGTCGAAAAACTTGTAAAATTGCAAATCCCTGCTGGTAAAGCTACACCAGCTCCACCGGTTGGACCTGCTCTTGGTCAAGCTGGTATCAACATCATGGGATTCACAAAAGAGTTCAACGCTCGTACAGCTGACCAAGCTGGGATGATCATTCCAGTTGTTATCTCAGTTTACGAAGATAAATCATTTACTTTCATCACTAAAACACCACCAGCTGCTGTTCTTTTGAAAAAAGCTGCAGGTGTTGAAAAAGGATCAGGTACACCTAATAAAACTAAAGTTGCTACAGTTACTCGTGCACAAGTACAAGAAATTGCAGAAACTAAGATGCCAGATTTGAACGCAGCAAACGTAGAGTCTGCAATGCGTATGATCGAAGGTACTGCTCGTTCTATGGGATTCACTGTTGTTGACTAATCAATAACACAGTAGAAAATCTCACAGCAGTCTATTAGTTGCTTTTCATACTAGGCAAGTGACTGATGCTTGTACTTGGGTACAGCAAGGGAACTTAACGACGTAGGAAAAGAATCTAATAGACTGAAAACCCGCAAGACTTCATCATTTCGAGGAGTGACGTGGGAGATGAAAATCGATTGAACCACTTACAAGGAGAATAGAAAATGGCTAAAAAAAGCAAACAACTTCGTGCTGCTCTTGAGAAAATCGACAGCACAAAAGCATACAGCGTAGAAGAAGCTGTAGCACTTGCAAAAGAAACTAACTTTGCAAAATTTGACGCAACTGTAGAAGTTGCTTACAACTTGAACATCGACGTTAAAAAAGCTGACCAACAAATCCGTGGAGCAATGGTATTGCCAAACGGTACTGGTAAAACTTCACGCGTTCTTGTTTTCGCACGTGGTGCAAAAGCTGAAGAAGCAAAAGCTGCTGGTGCAGACTTTGTTGGTGAAGACGACCTTGTTGCTAAAATTAACGACGGTTGGTTGGACTTCGACGTAGTTATCGCTACACCTGACATGATGGCTCTTGTTGGACGTCTTGGACGTGTCCTTGGACCACGTAACTTGATGCCAAACCCTAAAACTGGTACTGTAACTATGGATGTTGCTAAAGCAGTTGAAGAGTCTAAAGGTGGTAAAATCACTTACCGTGCTGACCGTGCAGGTAACGTTCAAGCAATCATCGGTAAAGTATCATTTGAAGCTGAAAAATTGGTTGAAAACTTCAAAGCTTTCAACGAAACAATCCAAAAAGCAAAACCAGCTACAGCTAAAGGAACTTACGTAACAAACTTGACTATCACAACTACTCAAGGTGTTGGTATCAAAGTTGACGTAAACTCACTTTAATCAGTAGTTTATACAGAGAAAACGAGTACGAAAGTGCTCGTTTTTTTAGGTACGACGTCCATTCCGTTCATCTGAGGTACAACTCCTCTTTGGGGGCCATCTATTAGTGAACCTGTTAGCGATTCTCAAGTCTGACGCTGGAAATAAGAATCGGCAGAGGAAGGGATAGCGAAATCGTGCCTCTACGAATAGGAAGGTGAAGGTTCATACAGCGGATGAAGATGAGGGCAATTCCAAAGTACAAAAAATAGTCGTAATCCATACGTGTAAATGATGGGAGGAGTTGAATTGGAACTAGAGAGGTAATAATAAATTTATACTCTTCGAAAATCAAATTCAAACAACGTCAACGTCGCCTTGCCGTACTCAAGTACAGCCTGCGGCTAGTTTCCTAGTTTGCTCTTTGATTTTCATTGAGTATGAATTTGAACTAGAGAAATGGCTAATAGATTTATGCTATAGTCATGGAAGACTATATGTTTTTGATTATATAGTCAATTGAAACAAGAACAAGACAAAAGAGCCTCGAAAAAAGGTATTACAACTCGGTAATACCTTTTTGAGGTGCTTTTTGATATGAGCCCATGTTTTCTCAATAGGATTGTACTCAGGTGAGTAGGGAGGAAGAGGTAAAAGTTTATGCCCAAATTCTTCACATAAGAGCTCTAGCTTACCCATTCTATGGAATCTTGCATTATCCATAATAATAACTGATGGTTTGTTTAATGTTGGTAAGAGAAACTTCTGAAACCAAGCTTCAAAAAAGTCGCTCGTCATCGTCTCTTCGTAAGTCATTGGAGCGATTAACTCACCATTTGTTAGCCCTGCAACCAAAGAAATCCTCTGATATCTTCTTCCAGATACTTTACCTCTTATTAATTGACCTTTTAATGAGCGACCATATTCTCGATAAAAATAAGTATCGAATCCTGTTTCATCAAGATAAACAAGTGCTAGATGCTTTAAACTATTAAAATTTTTAAGAAATAAAGCTACTTTTTCTGGGTCTTGTTCATAGTAGGTGTGGTTCTTTTTTTCGAGTGTAGCCCATAGCTTTAAGAGCATAGTGAATGGTAGTTGGGTGACAGTCAAATTCAGAAGCTATTTCAGTCAAATAAGCGTCTGGATTGTCAGTAAGATAGTTTTTAAGTCTATCTCTATCAACCTTTCTTGGTTTTGTTCCTTTTACTTGATGGTTTAGCTCTCCTGTTTTCTCTTTTAGCTTTAACCAGCCATAAATGGTATTACGTGAAATTTGGAAAATGTGTGATGCTTCTGTTATACTACCTGTTCGCTCACAATAAGCAAGAACTTTTTTACGAAAATCTATTGAATATGCCATAAGAATATTATACCACATTATGTACTATTTTTGATTCAGTTTGCTATAGTTCATCAAATAATAGATTAGAATTGTCAGATAATATCATTTTATGTTATAATGAAGAAAAAAACAGAGGTGTTCAAATGTCAGAAGCAGGTCATAAGTTTTTAGCAAAATTGGGGAAAAAACGCTTACGTCCAGGCGGAAAACGTGCCACAGATTGGTTAATTGCAGAAGGAGGATTTTCAAAAGAAAAGAGAATACTAGAGGTTGCGTGCAATAGGGGAACTACAGCAATTGAGTTGGCACAGCGTTTTGGTTGTAAGATAACTGCTGTTGATATGGATGCTCAAGCCTTAGAAGTGGCTAAAAAATCTGCTGAAACGGCAGGTGTTGATCATTTGATCAGATTTGAAAGAGCAAATGCAATGAAACTTCCTTATGAAGATGCTAGTTTTGATATTGTTATAAATGAAGCTATGCTGACTATGCAAGCCGATCAAGCTAAGAAAAAATGTGTAATGGAGTATCTAAGGGTTTTAAAACCTGAAGGTCTTCTCTTGACACATGATGTGCTTCTTAAGGAAGCTAAAGAGTCTGTCAGACAGGAATTATCACAAGCAATTCATGTAAATGTAGGTCCTTTAACTCAAGATGGTTGGGAACAGGTGATGATAGAATCAGGTTATCGTGATGTGAAAGTATTGACTGGTGAAATGACCTTAATGAAATTATCAGGTATGATTTATGACGAAGGTTGGCTAGGAACTTTGAGAATTTGTATAAATGCTTGTAAAAAGGAGAATAGAAAGCAGTTTTTAACGATGTATAAAATGTTTGATAAGAATAAAAAGAACTTGGGCTTTATTGCTATGGCTAGTTATAAATCGTCAAATCGTTAGATAATTATTGAAGTTAACTTTTCCTTTTTTCTTTCTTAAAAAATATGCTATAATAGAGAGTAAAAAACTTTGAAAGAAAGAAAAAGATGAATTTAAAAGATTACATTGCAACAATTGAAAATTATCCAAAGGAAGGCATTACCTTCCGTGATATCAGTCCTTTGATGGCTGATGGAAATGCTTATAGTTATGCTGTTCGTGAAATCGTTCAATATGCTACTGACAAGAAAATTGATATGATCGTAGGGCCTGAGGCTCGTGGCTTTATCGTGGGTTGTCCTGTTGCTTTTGAGTTGGGAATTGGTTTTGCACCTGTTCGTAAGCCAGGAAAATTGCCGCGCGAAGTTATTTCTGCGGACTATGAAAAAGAGTATGGTGTTGATACCTTGACAATGCACGCAGATGCCATCAAGCCAGGTCAACGTGTTCTTATCGTAGATGACCTCTTGGCAACAGGTGGAACTGTTAAGGCAACTATTGAGATGATTGAAAAACTTGGTGGTGTTGTAGCAGGTTGTGCCTTCCTTGTTGAATTGGATGAATTGAACGGCCGTGAAAAAATCGGTGACTACGACTACAAAGTTTTGATGCATTATTAATGAAAAACAGTCCCTAGGGCTGTTTTCTCTACATTAGGATATAAAAATAGACTATAGCTAGTTAGAGAAAAACTATAATTGAAAACTATATCTTCTTACAGTATAATAAAGGAAACGAGTGTTTGAGTTTTAGTTTCATACTCAATGAAAATCAAAGAGCAAACTAGGAAACTAGCCGCAGGCTGCTCAAAGTACATCTTTGAGGTTGCAGATAAAACTGACGAAGTCAGTAACCATATCTACGGCAAGGCAACGTTGACGCGGTTTGAAGAGATTTTCGAAGAGTTTCAAACACAAGCAATTATTCCTGAAAGAGTACAGTTAGGAGAGGGTTATGCCGATTCGAATTGATAAAAAATTACCAGCTGTTGAGATTTTACGGACAGAGAATATCTTTGTCATGGATGATCAACGTGCGGCCCACCAAGATATCCGTCCCTTGAAGATTTTAATTTTAAATCTTATGCCACAGAAAATGGTGACAGAGACTCAGTTATTGCGCCATTTGGCCAATACACCCCTACAACTGGACATTGATTTTCTCTATATGGAGAGCCATCGTTCTAAAACAACTCGTTCAGAACACATGGAGACCTTCTATAAAACTTTTCCAGAAGTCAAGGATGAGTATTTTGATGGGATGATTATCACAGGGGCGCCAGTTGAGCATTTACCATTTGAGGAAGTGGACTATTGGGAGGAATTCAGTCAGGTTCTTGAGTGGTCCAAGACCCATGTCTATTCGACCCTTCATATCTGTTGGGGTGCTCAGGCTGGACTCTATCTGCGTTATGGGGTTGAAAAATACCAGATGGACAGTAAGTTATCAGGTATTTATCCTCAGGATACTTTAAAAGAAGGGCACCTTCTCTTTAGAGGATTTGACGATCGCTACGTATCTCCTCATTCTCGACATACGGAGATTTCTAAGGATGAGATCTTAAACAAAACCAATCTTGAGATTTTATCAGAAGGTCCTCAGGTTGGGGTTTCGATTTTGGCCAGTCGTGATTTACGAGAAATTTATAGTTTTGGGCATTTGGAGTATGACCGTGATACCTTGGCTAAGGAGTATTTCCGAGACCGTGATGCAGGGTTGGATCCTCATATTCCAGAAAATTACTTTAAGGATGATGATGTCAGCCAGACACCTTGTCTTTGTTGGTCTTCATCAGCAGCCCTCTTTTTCAGTAACTGGGTAAATTATGCGGTCTATCAGGAGACGCCTTTTGACTGGAGAAAAATAGAAGATGATGCATCCGCATTTGGGTATTTATAAGAGGAATTATGACATATTTAGACGCTTTTAAATCAGGGAACTTGGTTTTACCGAGTGCCCTGCTCTTGCATTTTAAGGAACTCTTTCCTTCTAGCGACGATTTTCTGGTCTGGCAATTTTTCTATTTGCAAAATACGACAGGCTTAGAAGAAATGTCACCAAGCCAGATTGCTGATAGGATTGGCAAGGAAATTTCAGACGTCAATCAGGCTATTTCCAATCTGACGGAGAGGGGACTCCTTCAGTATCGAACCATCGAATTGAATGGCGAAATTGAATTGCTCTTTGATGCTAGTTTGGCCTTGGAACGTTTGGATGACTTGCTTGGAGCAGTTCATTCAAGTTCAGACCGACTGACACCTCAAAATCAGCTCAAGGAGTTGGTAGAAACCTTCCAGCAGGAGTTGGGACGCTTGTTGACGCCTTTTGAGATTGAAGATTTGACTAAGACCCTTAAGGAAGATGGAACCAGTGTTGATTTGATTAAGGAAGCTCTTCGTGAAGCTGTTTTAAATGGAAAAGCAAACTGGAAGTACATTCAGGCAATTTTGAGAAATTGGCGCCATGAAGGTATTAAAAGTGTGGCTCAAATTGAGGCAAAGCGGACAGAAAGAGAAGCAAGCAATCCTCAGTTGACACAGGTATCTGCGGATTTCCGAAATGCCATGGATCTCTGGAAGGATTAATCCATACATCAGGCTTGAAATCCGAGTAAGATTTGCAAGCTGTGTATAATTGTGATAAAATAAATAGAAAATAAATTGAAAAAAGAGGTATGTGAAATGTCACGTAAACCATTTATCGCTGGTAACTGGAAAATGAACAAAAATCCAGAAGAAGCTAAAGCATTCGTTGAAGCAGTTGCATCAAAACTTCCTTCATCAGATCTTGTTGAAGCAGGTATCGCAGCTCCAGCTCTTGATTTGACAGCTGTTCTTGCTGCTGCTAAAGGTTCAAACCTTAAAGTTGCTGCTCAAAACTGCTACTTTGAAAATGCAGGTGCTTTCACTGGTGAAACTAGCCCACAAGTTTTGAAAGAAATCGGTACTGACTACGTTGTTATCGGTCACTCAGAACGCCGTGACTACTTCCATGAAACTAACGAAGATATCAACAAAAAAGCAAAAGCAATCTTTGCAAACGGTATGCTTCCAATCATCTGTTGTGGTGAGTCACTTGAAACTTACGAAGCTGGTAAAGCAGCTGAATTTGTAGGTGCTCAAGTATCTGCTGCATTGGCTGGTTTGACAGCTGAACAAGTTGCTGCATCAGTTATCGCTTACGAACCAATCTGGGCTATCGGTACTGGTAAATCAGCTTCACAAGACGACGCACAAAAAATGTGTAAAGTTGTTCGTGATGTTGTAGCTGCTGACTTTGGTCAAGAAGTTGCAGACAAAGTTCGTGTTCAATACGGTGGTTCTGTTAAACCTGAAAACGTTGCTTCATACATGGCTTGTCCAGATGTTGACGGTGCCCTTGTAGGTGGTGCGTCACTTGAAGCAGAAAGCTTCTTGGCTTTGCTTGACTTTGTAAAATAATCAGTAGCAAAAGCTAGGTGGAACAGCATTGAGATGTCTGTTCCATTTTTTATAGGAGAGGAAAGATTGAAAACAAAGATTGGAAAAATTGGATTAGCAAGTATCTGTTTACTCGGCTTGGCAATTAATCATGTTGCTGCAAATGAAACTGAAGTAGGAAAAACTTCGCAGGATACAAGGACAGTTTCAAGTAGTTCAGAGCAAAATCAGTCTTCTAATAAAACTCAAACGAGTGCAGGTGTAAAGACTAATGCTTCTGCCCACTGGGATGGGGATTATTATGTAAAGGCTGATGGTTCCAAAGCCAAGAGTGAGTGGATTTTTGATAACTACTATAAGGCTTGGTTTTATATTAAGTCAGACGGACGTTATGCTCAAAATGAGTGGCAGGGCAATTACTACCTGAAATCAGGTGGTTATATGGCCAAAAATGAATGGGTTTATGATAACGCCTATAAGAACTGGTTTTACCTGAAGTCTGATGGTTCTTATGCTAACCAGGAATGGCATTCTGTTGGAGGTAAATGGTACTATTTTAAGAAATGGGGCTATTTAGCTAAAAGTCAATGGCAGGGAAGTTATTTCCTAAATGGTCAAGGTGCCATGATGCAAAATGAATGGCTTTATGATCCAGCCTATTCGTCTTACTTCTATCTCAAGTCTGATGGCTCTTATGCTAATCAAGAGTGGCAAAAGGTAGACGGAAAGTGGTACTATTTCAAGAAGTGGGGTTACATGGCTAAAGATGAGTGGCAGGGTAACTATTACTTGACAGAAAGTGGTGCTATGGCGACCGGTGAATTAGTCATGAATGATGCTCGCTATATTTTTTCTGACTCAGGTGAGTTAAAAGAAAAGAAAGACTTGAATGTTGGCTGGGTTCACCGAAATGGCAGACGTTATTTCTTTAACCATCGTGAAGAACAAGTTGGGACTGATCAAGTTAAAAAGGTCATCGATGTCAGTGAGCACAATGGTCGTATCAGTGACTGGAAAAAAGTCATCGACGATAATGGAGTAGATGGAGTTATTGTTCGTTTGGGTTATAGCGGTGTAGAAGATAAGGAACTGGCTTATAATATTCAAGAACTTAATCGTTTGGGTATTCCTTATGGTGTTTACCTCTATACTTATGCTGAAAACGAGACCGATGCTGAGAATGATGCCAATCAGACTATTGAATTCTTGAAAAAATATAATATGAACTTGTCTTATCCTATTTACTACGATGTTGAGAACTGGGAGTATGTCAATAAGACCAAGAGAGCTCCAAGTGATACTGGAACTTGGGTCAAGATTATCAACAAGTATATGGCAACAATGAGGCAGGCTGGTTATCAAAATGTGAAAGTTTATAGTTATCGTCAACTCTTGCAAACTCGTTTGAATCATCCAGATATTTTACAACATGTCAACTGGGTAGCAGCCTATACGGATGCGCTTGATTGGAATAATCCTCACTATTCAGGTGAAAAAGGATGGCAATATACTTCATCTGAATACTTAAAAGGAATTCGTGGTCGTGTTGATGTCAGCGTTTGGTATTAAGATATAATACTCTTCGAAAATCTCTTCAAACCACGTCAGCTCTATCTGCAACCTCAAAACAGTATTTTGAGCAACCTGTGGCTAGTTTTCTAGTTTGCTCTTTGATTTTCATTGAGTATAAGTTTGATAAAGGAGTGTGCAAGAAATTTGCATCCTCTTTTTCTTTTCTTTACCGAAGAAAAGGGACATGAAATTGAATCAAAAAATCTCTAAATAATTCTTAAATTATCAGTCTATTGCAACTTTTCTCATGTGAGTCTTTTGGCTTGCTATTTGTTTTTCTTAGTAGTATACTAAGGTAGTAATCATTAAGAAGTGGTTACAAAAAATAATGAATGAGGTAAAAACAATGGTAGAATTGAAAAAAGAAGCAGTAAAAGACGTAACATCATTAACAAAAGCAGCACCAGTAGCATTGGCAAAAACAAAGGAAGTCTTGAACCAAGCTGTTGCTGATTTGTACGTAGCCCACGTTGCTTTGCATCAAGTACACTGGTACATGCGTGGTCGTGGTTTCCTTGTATGGCATCCAAAAATGGATGAGTACATGGATGCTCTTGACGGTCAATTGGATGAAATCAGTGAACGTTTAATTACCCTTGGTGGCAAACCTTACTCAACTTTGACAGAATTCCTTCAACACAGTGAAATCGAAGAAGAAGAAGGAGAATTCCGTAACGTTGAAGAAAGCTTGGAACGTGTTCTAGCTATTTATCGCTACCTCATCACTCTTTTCCAAAAAGCTTTGGATGTGACTGACGAAGAAGGCGATGATGTTACAAATGATATCTTTGTTGGTGCTAAGGCTGAACTTGAGAAAACAGTTTGGATGATTGCGGCAGAACTTGGACAAGCTCCTGGTTTGTAAGATATAATAGCAACATATATAAATCTGTAAGAAATTTCTTACAGATTTTTTCTATTTTGTAAGCTATTCCAAACCAGTCTTTTTTTGAGTTTTTTGATAAAATAGTACTATCAGTAAAAAGGATGGAAGCATGACTAAGAAAATCGTAGCTATTTGGGCCCAGGATGAAGATGGTGTGATTGGTAAGGACAATCGTCTGCCTTGGCATTTACCAGCAGAATTGCAACATTTTAAAGAAACAACTCTGAATCATGCTATCTTGATGGGGCGTGTGACCTTTGATGGAATGGGACGTCGTCTGCTTCCAAAACGGGAGACCTTGATTTTGACACGTAATTCGGAAGAAAATCTAGACGGAGTTACTATCTTTCATGATGTCCAGTCTGTCTTGGACTGGTATCAGGATCAAGATAAGAATCTCTATATTATCGGTGGGAAGCAAATTTTTCAGGCTTTTGAACCCTACCTTGATGAAGTGATTGTGACTCAAATTCATGCCCGGGTAGAAGGAGATACCTATTTTCCTGAGGAGTTTGACTTGTCTCTTTTTGAGACGGTTTCAAGCAAATCTTATACCAAAGATGAGAAAAATCCTTATGATTTTACCATCCAATACCGCAAGAGAAAGGAAGTCTAATGGAACGTAGTATATTTGGTTTTTTCACAGCCATGCTGTGTTTGGTCTGTCTACTTGCAGGGGCACAAGCTTTTCGTAAAAAGCGCTATGGACTTTCTGTCCTGCTCTTCTTAAATGCCTTTACCAATTTGGTCAATAGTATCCATGCTTTTTACATGACCTTATTTTAGATAGAATGATAGTATAGAATAGAACGGAAGGAAATCATGCCTACAACTAGGAATAATGATATGATGGTTTATTGCTCATTTTGTGGCAAAAGCCAAGAAGAAGTACAAAAAATAATCGCTGGGAACAACGCTTTTATCTGTAATGAATGTGTGGAGTTGGCCCAGGAAATCATTCGGGAGGAGTTGGCTGAGGAAGTCTTGGCAGACTTGTCAGAAGTTCCAAAACCAATCGAACTCCTCCACATATTGAATCACTATGTAATCGGTCAAGATCGTGCAAAACGTGCCTTGGCAGTAGCAGTTTATAACCACTATAAACGCATCAATTTCCACGATACGCGTGAAGAGTCAGAGGATGTGGATTTGCAGAAGTCAAATATCTTAATGATTGGCCCAACTGGTTCAGGGAAAACTTTCCTTGCTCAGACCTTAGCCAAGAGCTTGAATGTTCCTTTTGCCATCGCAGATGCGACAGCTCTTACTGAGGCTGGTTATGTGGGAGAGGACGTGGAAAATATCCTCCTCAAACTCTTGCAGGCTGCTGACTTTAACATCGAACGTGCAGAGCGTGGCATTATCTATGTGGATGAAATTGACAAGATTGCCAAGAAGAGTGAGAATGTGTCAATTACACGTGATGTTTCTGGTGAAGGGGTGCAACAAGCCCTTCTCAAGATTATCGAGGGAACCGTTGCCAGCGTACCACCTCAAGGTGGACGCAAACATCCACAACAAGAAATGATTCAAGTGGATACCAAGAACATCCTCTTCATCGTGGGTGGTGCCTTTGATGGCATTGAAGAAATTGTCAAACAACGTCTGGGTGAAAAAGTCATTGGATTTGGTCAAAATAATAAGGCGATTGATGAAAATAGCTCTTACATGCAAGAAATCATCGCAGAAGATATTCAAAAATTCGGGATTATTCCTGAGTTGATTGGGCGCTTGCCTGTCTTTGCAGCTCTTGAGCAATTGACCGTTGATGACCTTGTTCGCATCTTGAAAGAACCAAGAAATGCTTTGGTGAAACAATACCAAACCTTGTTATCTTATGATGATGTCGAGTTGGAATTTGATGATGAAGCCCTTCAAGAAATTGCCAATAAGGCTATCGAACGTAAGACAGGGGCGCGAGGACTTCGCTCGATTATCGAAGAAACCATGCTAGATGTTATGTTTGAAGTACCGAGTCAGGAAAATGTGAAATTGGTTCGCATCACAAAAGAAGCTGTCGATGGAACGGATAAACCAATCCTAGAGACAGCCTAGAGGTGATTATGGAACTTAATACACACAATGCTGAAATCTTGCTCAGTGCGGCCAATAAATCCCACTATCCGCAGGATGAACTACCAGAGATTGCCCTAGCAGGGCGTTCAAATGTTGGCAAGTCTAGTTTTATCAACACTATGCTGAACCGCAAGAATCTAGCGAGAACTTCAGGGAAACCTGGGAAAACCCAGCTTCTCAACTTCTTTAATATCGATGACAAGATGCGTTTTGTGGATGTGCCTGGTTATGGCTATGCCCGTGTTTCCAAAAAGGAACGTGAAAAGTGGGGGCGCATGATTGAGGAGTATCTGACAACTCGAGAAAATCTCCGTGCAGTAGTCAGTTTGGTGGATCTCCGCCATGACCCGTCAGCAGATGATGTCCAGATGTACGAATTTCTCAAGTATTACGAGATTCCGGTTATCATCGTTGCGACCAAGGCGGACAAGATTCCTCGTGGTAAATGGAACAAGCACGAATCAGCAATCAAGAAGAAATTAAATTTTGACCCAAGTGATGATTTCATTCTCTTTTCATCTGTCAGCAAGGCAGGGATGGACCAAGCTTGGGATGCAATCTTAGAAAAATTGTGAGGTAAAGAAAATGGCAAAAATAATTCATACAGATAAAGCTCCAAAGGCTATTGGACCATATGTTCAAGGAAAAATCGTAGGCAACCTTTTGTTTGCTAGTGGTCAAGTTCCCCTATCTCCTGAAACTGGGGAAATCGTTGGAGAGACTATCCAAGAACAGACAGAACAAGTCTTGAAAAATATTGGTGCTATTTTGGCTGAAGCAGGAACAGATTTTGACCATGTTGTCAAAACAACTTGCTTCTTGAGCGATATGAACGACTTTGTTCCTTTTAATGAGGTTTACCAAACGGCCTTTAAAGAGGAATTTCCAGCTCGTTCAGCTGTGGAGGTAGCTCGTCTTCCTCGTGATGTAAAAGTCGAAATTGAAGTCATCGCAGAGATTGGATAAGCTAGTTGAAGTTTGGTTCTGCCAAACTTCTTTTGATATAAGGAGAAAAAGATGACAAAGAAACAACTTCACTTGGTGATTGTGACAGGGATGAGTGGTGCAGGGAAAACCGTGGCCATTCAGTCTTTTGAGGATCTAGGTTATTTCACTATTGATAATATGCCTCCAGCTCTCTTGCCTAAGTTTTTGCAGTTGGTGGAAACAAAGGAAGACGACCATAAGTTGGCCTTGGTAGTGGATATGCGTAGCCGTTCTTTCTTCTCAGAGATTCAAGCTGTTTTGGATGAGTTGGAAAACAAGGAAGAACTGGATTTTAAAATTCTCTTTTTGGATGCAGCCGATAAGGAATTGGTCGCGCGTTACAAGGAAACCAGACGAAGTCACCCATTAGCAGCAGATGGACGGATTTTGGATGGAATCAAGCTGGAACGTGAGCTCTTGGCGCCTTTGAAAAATATGAGTCAAAATGTGGTGGATACGACTGAACTTACTCCACGTGAGCTGCGTAAAACCATTGCAGAGCAGTTTTCAGATCAAGAACAAGCCCAGTCTTTCCGTATCGAAGTCATGTCTTTTGGTTTTAAATATGGAATCCCGATTGATGCGGACTTGGTTTTTGATGTCCGATTCTTACCAAATCCCTACTACCAACCAGAACTACGAAACCAAACGGGGATGGATGAGCCAGTCTACAACTATGTCATGAACCATGCAGAATCGGAAAGTTTCTATCAGCACTTGCTCGCCTTGATTGAGCCGATCTTGCCAAGTTACAAAAAAGAAGGCAAGTCCGTTTTGACCATTGCAGTGGGATGTACAGGTGGACAGCACCGTAGTGTTGCCTTTGCCAAACGCATCGCTGAGGACCTAGCTAAGAACTGGCCTGTTAATGAAGGGCATCGCGACAAAGACCGAAGAAAGGAAACGGTAAACCGTTCATGAGAAAACCAAAGATAACGGTGATTGGTGGAGGGACTGGGATCCCTGTCATTCTTAAGAGTCTGCGGGAAAAAGATGTGGAAATCGCTGCTATTGTAACGGTGGCAGATGATGGTGGTTCTTCAGGTGAACTCAGAAAAAATATGCAGCAGTTGACACCGCCGGGTGATCTTCGCAATGTTCTCGTGGCCATGTCGGATATGCCTAAGTTTTATGAGAAGGTCTTTCAATATCGCTTTTCTGAAGATGCTGGAGCCTTTGCTGGCCATCCATTGGGAAATCTCATTATCGCTGGCCTGTCAGAAATGCAGGGTTCGACTTATAATGCCATGCAGTTGCTGAGCAAATTTTTCCATACCACTGGGAAGATTTATCCTTCCAGTGACCATCCCTTGACCCTTCATGCAGTCTTTCAGGATGGGACAGAAGTGGCTGGAGAGAGTCATATCGCAGACCATCCAGGTATGATTGACCACGTCTATGTGACCAATACCCTCAACGATGATACGCCTCTGGCTAGCCGTCGAGTAGTCCAGACTATTCTTGAAAGTGACATGATTGTCCTCGGACCTGGTTCCCTCTTTACCTCGATTTTGCCTAATATCGTGATTAAGGAAATCGGGCAGGCTCTTTTGGAAACCAAGGCAGAAATCGCCTATGTCTGTAATATCATGACCCAACGTGGGGAGACAGAACACTTTACAGATAGTGATCACGTGGAAGTCTTGCATCGTCACCTTGGCCGACCTTTTATCGATACTGTCTTGGTGAATATTGAAAAAGTGCCTCAGGAATACATGAATTCCAACCGTTTTGATGAATACTTGGTGCAGGTGGAACATGATTTTGCTGGTCTTTGTAAGCAAGTTCCGCGTGTGATTTCATCCAACTTCCTTCGTCTGGAAAATGGGGGTGCCTTCCACGATGGGGATTTGATTGTGGACGAGTTGATGCGGATTATACAGGTGAGAAAATGAGTTTCACAGTAGCAGTAAAAGAAGAAATCCTGAGTCAGCACCATCTGAGCCGGCATGAATTATCTGCCATTATCAAGATGTCTGGTAGCATCGGTCTCTCGACTTCGGGCTTGACCTTGTCTGTCGTGACAGAAAATGCCAAGCTGGCTCGTCACCTCTATGAGTCCTTTCTCCATTTTTATGAAATCAAATCGGAAATCCGACACCACCAAAGAAGTAATCTTCGTAAGAATCGGGTCTATACCGTTTTTACAGACGAAAAAGTGCAGGACTTGTTGAGTGATTTGCACTTGGCAGACTCTTTCTTTGGCCTGGAAACAGGTATTGACGAGGCGATTTTATCGGATGAGGAATCGGGTCGTGCTTATCTCTGTGGTGCTTTCTTGGCAAATGGGAGCATTCGTGATCCTGAATCGGGTAAGTACCAGTTGGAAATCAGTTCTGTTTATCTGGACCATGCGCAAGGGCTTGCCTCTCTTCTTCAGCAGTTTTTACTGGATGCCAAGGTGCTTGAGCGCAAGAAGGGAGCTGTGACCTATCTCCAGCGTGCTGAAGACATTATGGACTTTCTTATAGTAATCGGAGCCATGAAGGCGCGTGATGATTTTGAGAGAGTAAAGATTTTGCGGGAAACTCGTAATGACCTCAATCGGGCCAATAATGCCGAGACGGCGAATATAGCTCGGACAGTTTCTGCCAGCATGAAGGCTATCAACAATATCAGCAAAATTAAAGATATCATGGGCTTAGAAAATCTGCCAGTGGATTTGCAGGAAGTGGCGCAGCTGCGGATTCAACATCCAGACTACTCTATCCAGCAGTTGGCAGATAGCCTTAGCGCCCCTCTGACCAAAAGTGGTGTCAACCACAGACTCAGAAAGATAAACAAATTAGCCGATGAACTATAAAGATATAAAACAAGCCCTTGAATTATCAGTATGATTGGTTGATTCCATTTTTCTAACAGCCTGATGTCCCTAGTTTACAAAATATTAACCTCTTTCTTGACAATTGAATAGAGTATGTGAGATAATAAGGGGGAATTGAGAAGTTCTAGCATTTTAGTGCTAACAGAAATCCCCTCGGTACTGCAATACCGAGGGGATTTTTTCTGGGTTAGATAGCACTAACCAGGAAGGTTATACTCAATGAAAATCAAAGAGCAAACTAGGAAGCTAGCCGTAGGCTGTACTTGAGTACGGCAAGGCGAAGCTGACGTGGTTTGAAGAGATTTTCGAAGAGTATTACTTGTCGAAGTGATCATCTAACTAACGAGTCACCAGCCATGAGATAATACTCTCGATGACTGCGATAAGTATTATTTTGAGAAGTTCTAGCATCTGTAATACCTCCTTTTCCAAGGCGTATTGTTAGTGCCGTTCTTATTATATCACATGTTTTATCAGTTTGATAGGCATTTTTATTTTTGCTAAAAAAGGGAAAGATATGAGCTAACAAGATTGTAGATGAACTATAAAACCACGAATCCTATGTGACTCGTGGTTCTTTTTTTATAAACTAGTAGAGTGTTTTGGTTGTACTTTTTGCTCTGGGTCAATGTAGTTGATGGCATTGTTGACAGCGGTTGGTGCTTCTCCAAGCCCTGTCGCAATCAGATCAATTTTTCCGTCATAGTAGCAACAGTCACCGATAGCGTAGATACCTGCTTGGCTGGATTCTTGTTTGCTGTTGACGATAATCTTGTGGCGGTTGAGGTCCAAACCCCAGTTTTTGAGGTTACCGACAGAAGATTTGAAACCATAGTTGACAAAGAGGTGGTCTAGGTCAATCATTTCTGTTTCATCAGATTTAACTTTTGTGATTTCGAGTTTATCAAGCATTTTTCCATTTCCAAGGAGTTGGCTAGGGACGAATGGTGTCTTGATGCTTACAGATGATTCTTGCAAAGCTTGGACACTGTGTTCCAAGGCACGGAAATTATCTCTGCGGTGAACAAGGGTAGTTGGTGCGATTTTTTCAAAAGCCAAAGCCCAATCCACAGCTGAGTCTCCCCCACCAAGAATCGTCACTTTCTTACCAGCATATTGCTGGATGTTGGAAACGTGGTAGTGGATATTTTCATAGCCTTCAACGCCTTCTAGTTCCAGCGGACGTGGTTTAAAGGCACCGCCACCCATAGCGATGATAACTGTTTTAGACAGGTGACTTCCTTTAGAAGTTGTAATTACAAAGCCTTCTTCTTGTTTTTCAATCTCAAGAACCGTTTCATTGAGATGAATAGGGGTATCAAAGCTATTTAGCTGTTCAATCAAGCGATTAGTCAACTCTTCTCCAGTTAGGTTTGGGAAACCTGGTACGTCTAGGATTTCCTTTTCAGGATAGAGAATAGCAGGTTGTCCACCTAGTTGGGGAAGGGAGTCGATGATTTGGACGTTAGCTTGGCGTAGGTGGGCATAGAAGGCTGCAAAAAGCCCGACGGGACCACCACCTACAATGGTGATATCATAGAGTTGAGACATGGTTTCTCCTTTGTTTTTTCTAGTCAGTTTATTTTATCATATTTTTCCTTAATTTAAAATGAAGTAGGATAGGGGAAAAAATGCCAGAAAAATGGTATAATAGAGAGGAACGTGTTTGGACAGAGAGGAGACAGCAGATGAACTTTCAACAATTATCCAACCTGCAATATTGGACTAGCTTGTTTTCTAGTCCTTGGAGTATTGCCATCAATCTGTTTGATATTTTGATTGTGGCCTATATTTTATATCGTTTTACAAAAGCGATAGCTGGTACCAAGATTATGATTTTGGTGCGTGGGGTCGTGGTCTTCGTATTAGCCCAGGTTATGGCCAATATCCTTGGTTTAACAACGATTTCTTGGTTGATTAATCAGATTATCACCTATGGGGTTATTGCTGCGGTTGTTATCTTCTCTCCAGAGATTCGGACTGGTTTGGAACGTTTGGGAAGGGCGACAGATTTCTTTTCTACTACTCAAATTAGTGCAGAAGAGCAAATGATTCGTTCCTTTGTCAAGTCGGTTGAATATATGAGCCCTCGTAAGATCGGTGCTTTGGTTGCCATTCAACGAGTTCGGACCTTGCAAGAATACATTGCGACAGGGATTCACTTGAATGCCAATATTTCGGCAGAACTCCTCATCAATATCTTTATCCCCAACACTCCCCTACATGATGGTGCTGTAATTATCAGAGAAAATCGAATCGCAGTGACTTCTGCCTATTTGCCCTTAACAGAAAGGACAGGAATTTCCAAGGAATTTGGAACCAGACACCGGGCGGCTATCGGTTTATCAGAAGTGTCGGATGCTTTGACCTTTATCGTCTCAGAGGAAACAGGTGGTATTTCTATTACCTACAACGGAGTCTTTAAGCATGACTTGACGATTGAAGAATTTGAAGCAGAGCTAAGAAGAATTCTTTTGCCAGCCGTTGAGGAAAAAGTCAGTTTCAGGGACCGTTTGCTAGGAGGTTGGAAAAATGAGAAAAAATAGCTTATATATTATCTCATCTCTCTTTTTTGCTTGTGTCTTATTTATCTATGCAACATCGACCAATTTTCAAAATAATAATACTGTAAGGCAGGTCAAATCGGAAACCTACACCAATACGGTAGCAAATGTTCCTATAGACATTCATTATGATAATAGTCAATACTTTATTAGTGGTTTTGCTTCAGAAGTTTCAGTTGTGCTGACAGGTGCCAATCGTGTGACTTTGGCCAGTGAAATGCAGGAAAGTACTCGTAAGTTTAAAGTCACTGCTGATTTGACGGATGCCAGTGTTGGAACGATTGAAGTTCCTTTGAACATTGAAAATCTTCCAAGTGGATTGACCGCTGTGGCAACGCCACAAAAGATCACAGTGAAAGTGGGGAGGAAGGTTAAGCGAGATGGGATGCTTGTTGTGCCACAAGTTGACCAAAGTCAGATTGATTCCAAGCTACAAATTGATAGTGTAACCGTGTCAAACGAACGAGTTTCTGTCACAACTGACCAAGAAACATTAGCTAAGATTGACAAAGTTATTGCGCTTTTACCAACTAGTGAACGCATAACAGGTAATTACAGTGGTTCAGTACCTTTGCAGGCAATCGACCGCAATGGTGTTGTCTTACCGACAGTTATCACTCCATTTGACACAACAATGAAGGTGACTACAAAACCAGTGACACCAAGTTCAAGCACATCAAATTCAACTACAAGTAGTTCGTCGGAGACATCTTCGTCAACGAAAGCAACTAGTTCAAAAACGAATTAAAAATAGGAAAAGGATTTTATAAAAATGGGTAAATATTTTGGGACTGATGGAGTCCGTGGAGAAGCTAACGTAGAATTAACGCCAGAATTGGCCTTTAAGCTAGGACGTTTTGGAGGCTATGTTCTTAGCCAACATGAAACGGAAGCACCGAAAGTTTTTGTAGGACGTGACACACGTATTTCTGGGGAAATGCTAGAATCTGCCTTGGTGGCAGGTCTCCTTTCAGTAGGAATTCACGTGTACAAACTTGGTGTCCTTGCAACACCAGCAGTAGCTTACTTGGTAAGAACTGAGGGAGCCAGTGCAGGTGTCATGATCTCTGCTAGCCACAACCCAGCCCTTGATAATGGAATCAAGTTCTTTGGTGGTGATGGCTTCAAACTAGATGACGAAAAAGAAGCAGAAATTGAAGCCTTGCTAGACGCTGCGGAAGATACTCTTCCTCGTCCAAGTGCTGAAGGCTTGGGAACCTTGGTAGATTATCCAGAAGGCTTGCGTAAGTATGAAAGCTACCTTGTTTCAACTGGAACTCCTCTTGAAGGAATGAAGGTTACCTTGGATACAGCCAATGGTGCCGCTTCTACCAGTGCCCGTCAAATCTTTGCAGACCTTGGTGCTCAATTGACGGTTATCGGGGAAACACCAGATGGTCTTAATATCAACCTTAATGTTGGTTCAACCCATCCAGAAACCCTTCAAGAAGTGGTCAAAGAAAGCGGTTCAGCTATCGGTTTGGCCTTTGACGGAGACAGTGACCGCTTGATTGCTGTTGATGAAAATGGTGAGATCGTTGATGGTGACAAGATTATGTACATCATCGGAAAATATCTTTCTGAAAAAGGACAATTGGCTCAAAATACAATCGTGACGACTGTGATGTCCAACCTTGGCTTCCACAAGGCCTTGGATCGTGAAGGTATTAACAAGGCAGTCACTGCAGTTGGAGACCGCTACGTTGTTGAAGAAATGAGAAAATCAGGCTACAACCTTGGTGGTGAACAGTCTGGTCACGTCATCTTGATGGACTACAATACAACAGGTGATGGTCAATTGTCTGCCGTCCAATTGACTAAAATCATGAAGGAAACTGGTAAGAGCTTGTCAGAGTTGTCAGCAGAAGTAACTATCTATCCACAAAAATTAGTCAATATCCGAGTGGAAAATACCATGAAGGAAAAGGCTATGGAAGTGCCAGCTATCAAGGCCATCATCGAGAAGATGGAAGAAGAAATGGCAGGGAATGGCCGTATCCTTGTTCGTCCAAGTGGAACAGAGCCCCTCTTGCGTGTTATGGCAGAAGCGCCTACAACAGAAGAAGTTGACTACTATGTTGATACCATCGCAGACGTAGTTCGAGCTGAAATCGGGATTGACTAAATCCTAGAAAACTAGATGAAAATAAAAAATTATGGTACAATAGCTTATAATATTGTAGCCGAGGGAGAAAGACATGAATCTTAAACGTGAACAAGAATTTGTTAGTCAGTATCATTTTGATGCGCGTAATTTTGAATGGGAAAATGAAAATGGAGCTCCTGAAACTAAGGTAGATGTGAACTTCCAATTGATTCAACATGACCAAGAAAATCAAGTGACTTCTTTGATTGTCGTCTTGAGTTTTATGATTGTATTTGATAAATTTGTCATCAGTGGAACCATTTCACAGGTAAATCATATCGATGGCCGTATTGTCAACGAACCAAGTGAATTGAGCCAAGAAGAAGTGGAAACTTTGGCTCGTCCATGTTTGAACATGCTCAACCGTTTGACTTACGAAGTAACTGAAATTGCATTAGACTTACCAGGAATCAATTTGGAGTTCTAATATGAAACTAGCTGTTATCACAGATTCCTCTGCCTATCTCAGTATAGATACCTTGCGAAGAGAAGATTTGTTTGTCTTGGATATTCCTGTCAATATTGATGGTGAGGAGTATGTCGAAGGTATCAATCTAACTGCTGAGGAATTTTACCAAAAAATGGCTCAGGCTTCTGAATTGCCTAAGACCAGTCAACCAAGTATTGCCAAGTTAGATGAAATTTTAACTTCGCTCAAAGAACAAGGCTATACACATGCCTTGGGGCTTTTCCTATCTTCTGGAATTTCAGGTTTTTACCAAAATATCCAGTATATGGTGGATGACTATGAAGGTTTAACCATTGCTTTCCCAGACACTTTGATTACAAGTGCTCCTCTGGGTATCATGGTTGAAAGCGTCTTTAATTGGCGTGACCAGGGTGATGATTTTGCTATCATTCAGGATAAGCTAGCTATTCAAATTAGCCGTACGTCAGCTTTTATCATGGTAGATGACCTGGATCATTTGGTAAAAGGTGGACGCCTTTCAAATGGGGCTGCGATTTTGGGTAATCTACTAAGCATTAAACCAATCCTTTATTTCAACGACCAAGGTGTGATTGAAGTGTACGAAAAAGTTCGTACTGAAAAGAAAGCCACAAAGCGCTTAATTGAAATCATCAAGGAAGCCACAGCTTCAGGCCAATACCGTGTCATTGTCATTCACGGAAATGCTCCTGAAAAGGCTGAAGAATTGCGTCAGCACTTGCTAGATTCTGGAGTGGGTACGGATATTTCGCTTGCTACATTTGGTAGTGTCATTGGAACCCACCTAGGAGCAGGAAGCATTGCTCTGGGTTATATTCCAGTGATTTAGTTGGTGCTTTTAGGCTAGTTAAGATGCCTTGTATCTTAAAAATTGAACACGGACTACCTGCCTCTTGAAAAAAGATGTCTGTCTTGCCTTTCATGGAAAGTCAGCGCCATTCCCTATTTTTCATGGGCATCTAACGTCCTTTGTATCTTGATAATTGAACACGCCTGAAACCCTGTGTGAAAAAGCTAGTTCTTCCAAGGAGTAGACAATCCTTGATCAGAACTCCTATTTTCATTTTGTGTTCTTACAGGCTTTGTATCTTAGACAGGAGTAGAGATGAGTATTCGAGTAATTATTGCTGGTTTTAAGGGAAAGATGGGCCAAGCTGCTTGTCAGATGGTCTTGGCTGATTCAGACTTGGACTTGGTAGCAGTTTTGGATCCTTTTGAGTCTGAGTCAGAATGGCAGGGAATTCCTGTTTTCAAGGATAAGGCTGATTTAGCAGGCTTTAAAGCGGATGTCTGGGTAGACTTTACTACACCAGCTGTTGCCTATGAAAATACACGCTTTGCTCTTGAAAATGGTTTTGCTCCAGTAGTTGGAACAACAGGTTTCACAAGTGAAGAAATTGCAGAGCTAAAAGAATTTTCTCGTGCCCAAGCTTTGGGTGGCTTGATTGCTCCTAACTTTGCCTTGGGTGCTGTCTTGCTTATGCAATTTGCGACGCAGGCTGCCAAATATTTCCCAAATGTGGAGATTATCGAGCTCCATCATGATAAGAAAAAGGATGCTCCGAGTGGAACAGCTATTAAAACAGCTGAGTTGATGGCAGAAGTTCGAGAGTCTATTCAGCAAGGTGCGCCTGATGAGGAAGAATTGATTGCAGGTGCCCGTGGTGCTGATTTTGATGGCATGCGGATCCACTCAGTTCGTTTGCCAGGTTTGGTAGCTCATCAGGAAGTCATCTTTGGAAATCAAGGAGAAGGATTGACCCTCCGTCATGACTCCTATGATCGTAGCTCCTTCATGACAGGGGTGAATTTGGGAATTAAAGAAGTTGTCAAGCGTCATGAGCTTGTCTATGGATTAGAACACTTATTATGAGATTAACGCAAATGCCTTCTGAATTTCAGAAGGCTTTACCAGTATTAGAAAAAATTAAAGAAGCAGGCTTTGAAGCCTATTTTGTTGGGGGATCTGTTCGAGATGCCCTCCTCAATCGCCCTATCCATGATGTGGATATTGCGACGTCTTCTTATCCAGAAGAAACCAAGCAGATTTTTCCGCGAACAGCCGATATCGGAATCGAGCATGGAACTGTTTTGGTCTTAGATGGGGACGAGGAGTATGAGGTGACCACCTTTCGGACAGAAGATGTCTATGTGGACTATCGTAGACCTAGTGCGGTTTCCTTTGTGCGTTCGCTAGAAGAAGACCTCAAGCGCCGTGATTTTACAGTCAATGCCTTTGCCTTGGACGAGACAGGAGAAATCATTGACTTGTTCCATGGTTTAGACGATTTGGAAAATCAAGTCTTGAGGGCGGTTGGAGTGGCAAGTGAGCGTTTCAACGAAGATGCCTTGCGGATTATGCGTGGTTTCCGTTTTCAGGCCAGTCTTGGCTTCGAACTTGAGCCAGAAACATTTAAAGCTATGAAGACTTTGACGCCACTTTTGGAGAAAATTTCTGTGGAGCGTACCTTCGTTGAGTTTGATAAACTTTTGCTGGCTCCCTTTTGGAGAAGGGGCTTGGCTTCCATGATTGAGAGTCAAGCTTATGACTATCTCCCTGATATGGCATCTAGCCAGGATAAGCTCAACAGACTGTTTGATTTGGAGACTAGTTTTACTTTTGAATCCTCTGAACAAGCCTGGGCGGCTTTACTGTGGGCTTTGGAGATTGAAAATGCGCAGCCATTTTTGAAGTCTTGGAAGACCTCACGCCAGTTTACCAAGCAAGTTCAGGATTTGCTGACTATTTTGGCCTTGCGTGAAAAAGGAGAATTGAGCAAGCGCGATTGTTACCGCTTTGACTTGGATTCCCTTCTACAAGCTGAAAGTCTTCGTCAGGCTCAGGGAAAACAAGTCAACCCACAAGTCATCACAGAAACCTACCAGAGCTTGACCATTCATGATAAGAAAGAAATCCAAATCAACGGTGGCATTTTAATCAAGGAATATGGCTATCAGCCGGGACCAGACTTGGGAGATATTTTAACAGAGATTGAGTATGCCATTGTCGATGGAGAATTGGAAAATGACCGTCAAGCCATCCATGCTTATCTGAGGGAGAAAAAATGAGTGATTTTATCGTTGAAAAACTAAGTAAATCCGTCGGTGATAAGACCGTTTTTAAGGATATTTCCTTTATCATCCATGACTTGGATAGAATTGGTCTAATCGGTGTCAATGGAACGGGTAAGACAACCCTTTTAGATGTTCTTTCTGGTGTTTCTGGATTTGATGGGGATGTCAGTCCTTTTTCAGCTAAAAATGATTACCAGATTGGCTACTTGACCCAGGATCCTGATTTTGATGATAACATGACTGTCTTGGATACGGTCCTCTCCAGCGACCTCAAGGAAATCCAGCTCATTCGTAAGTATGAACTCCTCATGCTCAACTACAGTGAGGACAAGCAGGCTCGTTTGGAACGGGTCATGGCTGAAATGGACTCTCTCCAAGCTTGGGAAATCGAGAGTCAGGTCAAGACCGTTCTCAGTAAGCTGGGTATTCAGGACTTATCGACTCCTGTTGGGGAATTGTCAGGTGGTCTGAGAAGACGAGTTCAGTTGGCGCAAGTCTTACTTGGCAACCACGATCTCTTGCTTTTGGACGAGCCGACCAACCATCTGGATATTGCGACTATTGAGTGGCTGACCCTCTTTTTGAAAAATTCCAAGAAGACCGTCCTTTTTATTACCCATGATCGTTATTTCCTAGATGCTTTATCAACAAGGATTTTCGAGTTGGACCGAGCTGGATTGACGGAGTATCAGGGCAATTATCAGGACTATGTTCGCCTAAAGGCGGAACAGGACGAGCGTGATGCAGCTATTCTCCACAAAAAGGAACAACTTTATAAGCAAGAATTAGCCTGGATGCGCAGACAACCGCAGGCGCGTGCGACCAAGCAGCAGGCTCGTATCAATCGTTTCCATGACTTGAAAAAGGAAGTTTCAGGCGGCGTTGCTGAAACAGACTTGACCATAAATTTTGAGACTAGTCGGATTGGGAAAAAAGTTATCGAGTTTAAGGATGTTTCCTTCGCCTATGAAAACAAGCCCATTTTGCAAGATTTTAATCTCTTGGTGCAGGCCAAAGACCGTATCGGAATCGTTGGGGACAATGGTGTTGGAAAATCAACTCTCCTCAACTTGATTGCAGGAAGTCTTGAGCCGACAGCCGGTCAAGTTGTAATAGGAGAAACTGTTCGTATCGCCTATTTCTCTCAACAAATTGAGGGCTTGGATGAAAGTAAGCGAGTGATCAATTACTTGCAGGAGGTGGCAGAAGAGGTCAAGACCAGTGGTGGTTCTAGTACTTCGATTGCAGAGTTGCTGGAGCAGTTCCTTTTCCCGCGTTCGACGCATGGAACCTTGATTGAGAAATTGTCTGGGGGAGAGAAAAAACGTCTTTATCTCCTCAAACTGCTCTTGGAAAAACCAAATGTTCTCCTCTTAGACGAGCCAACCAATGATTTGGATATTGCGACCTTGACAGTTTTGGAGAATTTCTTGCAAGGTTTTGCAGGGCCAGTTTTGACAGTCAGTCACGATCGCTATTTCTTGGATAAGGTAGCGACCAAGATTCTCGCTTTTGAAGATGGCAAGATTCGTCCATTCTTTGGTCATTATACCGACTACCTTGATGAAAAAGTCTTTGAAACAGAGATGGCCAATCAAGTGCAAAAAGCCGAGAAGGAAAAGGTGGTCAAGGTTCGAGAAGACAAGAAACGCATGACCTACCAAGAAAAGCAGGAGTGGGCAAGCATTGAAGGCGATATTGAAGCCTTGGAAAATCGTATCAATACTATTGAAGATGAGATGCAGGCCAACGGCTCTGACTTTGGTAAGCTAGCGACTCTCCAAAAAGAACTGGATGAGAAAAACGAAGCACTCCTTGAAAAATACGAACGCTATGAATACCTAAGTGAATTTGATAGCTAGAAGAATAGAAAAATCCCGTCTCATGGACAGGATTTCTCTATTCTTTTTTTGTTTCCTGATGGAAAATATTTTGCCAAGTTTCGTGGCGACGCCAGATACTGGTATGGACAATTCCGTCCAATTCATAGCAGATGAGTTTTGTTTTCTGACTGATAGAAGTAATTTGTATATCCTTGATAGCAGCATTCAACTCTTTTTCGGCTTTATAGGCCTCTTTATCCATCTGCTCTCCATCTTGACGAATATAGACAAAATCTTCTGCCAAGAGCTCTTCCAGTTGATTTCCTTGGTCGATCAATTGTTCACGCATGAGCAATTTTTTGTAGATATTGTCTAAAATTTCATCCTCAGGAATAGGTGCGGGCTCGATATGGACATCGGTATCAAAGACTCCAAAACGTTCCTCCAGCATAGACTCGACTTGATCCGCGATTTCATGACTCTCAAAAACAGACAAGTCAGGATTCATTTCTAGCGTAATATCAAGGTAAATGTTGCTACCGTAGGTGCGACCTCTTTGCGATTTAACCTTGCTAATTTTGGGAATTTCCATGATAGCTTTTTGGTAGTCCTCAAGCAGGCGGTCGTCGAAGCCATCTGAAAGACTAAAGGAAGACTCGATAAAGATATCATAGGCAGTCTTCAAGATAAAGAAAGTGATGATAATGGCAACCAGTTTATCCACAATGGGATAATTGAAACTGCTAGCTAGGATGGCAATAGTAGTACCAAGTGAGGTAAGAGCATCAGAAAGATTGTCCTTTGCTGCGGCCTTCAGTGCCTTGGAGTTGGATTTCTTACTGAGACGAGTGTTATAGAGATAAACCATAAACATAATCGCTGCAGAAATAATTCCTAGGGTTGCACCAAGAGGGTCAATGACCGTTTCTTCATGACTGAGAATTTTTTGAATAGTATCCTGAAGTACATCGAAACCGACATAAAACATGATGATGGAAGTGATTAAGCTTGCCAAATCTTCAATCTTCCAATGGCCAAAACGGTGGTCTCGGTCAGCAGGCTGGCGTGCCATCCTGATTCCAATCAAGAGGGCCACATTTCCAATGATGTCGGACACGTTGTTAAAACCATCTGCCACCAAACTGGATGAATGGAGGAGGTGCCCAGTTGCTAATTTGGCTGCAGACAAGATCAAATAGGTCGAAATACTGATAATGGCCCCACGCTCAGCTAACTTGAGATTTGAGATAGATTGCTTCATTCAACTTCCTTTCTAGTCACATAGCATTCTACCATTATACTGGTTTTCAAGGGAAAATTCAAATAGGATGGATAAAAGTAAGAAAATACAAAACAGAAAATACTTTTTTTTTTTAGGAAATATGATAGACTGATAAAGTGAAAAGTTGAGGTGAATAAAATTGAAAAAAATAAGTATTTTAGTAACGAATATTTCTTTACTCTTTACTGTTTTAGTCTGGTTTTCGATGGTAACAAATGTCAAACAAGGAATACCGTTTTCAGATGCTAGTATTTTTGAATATTTTGGGTATGCAATGAATCGAGGAGAATTGATGTATGCAGACCTATTTGATCATAAGGGCCCAGTTGTTTTTTTACTGAACTACCTAGGATATCTTATTGGTGGTGCGTTAGGAATTAAATTTTTATACCTATTTTGCACATTTCTATTCTTTATAGCTAGCTATAAGATTTCAAGGTTATTTACTGGGAATAAGCAAACAATTTTAACGTTAGCAATTATCTTTATAATTTATGAGTATTTTTTTGATGGTGGCTGGAGTTTAGAAGGTTTTATTTTACCTTTTTTGGCTTATTCATTATACATTTTTTTGAAATTATTTATAGAAAATGATTTCAGCAAAAATGACATCGTAGTATCAGGTGCATTTTTCGCTATTGTATTTTTTACGAAAGCAAATATGATAGGGATTTGGCTAGTATTTTGTATTTATGTATTGATTGATTTTATACTAAAGAAAGCATATAGGGACTTGTTTTCTTTGATAGGATTATTTTTCGTTGGAGTATTAATACCAACTATCCCTTTGTGCCTATATCTGTTCTCAAAGGGCATCTTTATTGAAATGGTATACCAGTCGATTGGAATTAATTTTATTTATACTACAGAGTCTAATAACGTTTCGATGTATGAGATTATCAGATGGTACCTTTCCCAAACAAATCTCTTAAGTCTTAATTTATTGATGTTATTTTCCTTGATACCACTGTGGAAGAAATTTGGAATAAAATCAATCTTCTATCATTTTGTTTTTATTATTTGTTTACTTCTGGCTCTTATCTCAAAAAGAAGCTATGGTCATTACATTTTAGTCATGCTCCCGATTTTGATTCCATATATTTCCTATTTATTTCATAGCATATCCAAGAAAATGTCTTTTCAAGTATTTTTTGTCTTATTCTTAGGATTTATTATTGTATACCAGAATGATGTAAAATCCATCATGAAAAGTATGAATACAAGATATCTGAATAGATCTGAGAAACAGCAACGCGTTGCTAGCTATATAGAGAAAAATACGTCGATGGATGACCGAATTTATACACACCGTCAAAATGGAACAATTTATTTGTATAGTGAACGGCTAGCTAGTACAAAATTTTTCTTCATCCCAGCTGTGACAGATGATCGAGTTATTATTGATGAGTTTAAAAAATCTATACAAGAAAATCCTCCTATCTATATTGTATTTGATACTGAATGGGATTATGGTAAGAGGACTGACTCTTTTATTAAGGATTATATTAAAGTAAATTATCACTTAGAAAAACAGATTGATACAGCTATGATTTATAGAAAAGGAGGAGAATAGTATGAGCAGGAAAAAGCCAATTTTATATATAGTTGTTCCATGTTATAACGAAGAGCAAGTCTTACCACACACTAATCCAATGTTTGTTGAAAAAATTGAACAATTAGTAAAGAAAGAAGAAATCCATCCTCTTAGTAAAATCATGTATGTAAATGATGGTAGTAAGGATCAGACTTGGGAACTGATAGAAAGTTATGCTAAAACCATCCCTTCTGTAGTTGGCGTGTCACAAAGTCGTAATAGGGGGCATCAAAGTAGTGTCCTTGCAGGGATGTATGAGGCTATTCAGTTTGCTGATATTGTTATTACTATAGATGCTGATGGGCAAGATGATATCAATTGTATGGACAAAATGGTTGAAGAATATAAAAGTGGTTCGGAAATTGTCTATGGTGTACGGGATAATCGTGACACGGACTCTGCATTTAAACGAATTACAGCTGAAGGTTTTTATAAGGTACTACGCTTATTTGGAGCAGAAGTTGTTTTTAATCATGCCGACTATAGATTGGTATCAAAAAGATTTTTGAAGGAGTTAGAGAAGTTCCAAGAAGTTAATCTATTTCTTCGTGGTTTAATGCCTTTAGTTGGCTTTAAATATTCTTATGTTTCGTATAAGCGCTATGAACGAATTGCTGGTGAGAGCCATTATCCACTATATAAAATGCTTGGTTTGGCTATGGATGGTATTACCAGTTTATCAATCAAACCGATTCGTTTGATTACAAGTCTTGGTGTTTTGACGTCACTCTTTAGTTTTTTATTGATTATTTGGGGCATATGGAGTAAGTTTGCTGGTACGGTTGTGGCTGGTTGGGCAAGCACCTATGCAATAGTCAGTTTACTTGGTGGAGTACAATTGATTAGTTTGGGAGTAATTGGTGAGTATATTGGAAAGATTTACCTAGAAACGAAACGTCGTCCTAGATATATTATCAGTGAACGTACTTTTGATAAGGATAGAATTTTATAGAATCTTTACTCTTTGAAAACTTTCCAAAATTTGGTATAATAGTACTACTCAAGGGAGTAGCTGGCAGAAACCTGTGATAGTGTCGTCATTCCGAATTTTGTACTGAAAAGTATGTTTTCCGGCACTATCTTAAACAGCGAGACTTGTTATGATTAACAGGTCTCTTTTTGTTTGTCGTAAAAAGATACAATGAGGAAAAAGAGAGTCTGTTTTGCACACAATGTCAAGGAGGAGACACATGTCAAAAGAACAAAAACGCCAAGCGTTTTACACTCAGAGTCCTGAAGAGGTCTTGAAGGCTGTGGATGCGACCGAGCAAGGTTTGTCATCAAGTGAGGCGGAAAAGCGCCTTGCAGAATTTGGCCACAATGAACTCGAAGAAGGCGAGAAACGATCAATACTGGTCAAGTTCATCGAGCAATTTAAGGATTTGATGATTATTATCCTAGTTGCGGCAGCAATCTTGTCAGTCGTGACTTCTGGTGGGGAAGATATCGCAGATGCCATTATCATCCTAGCCGTGGTTATCATCAATGCTGCCTTTGGTGTTTACCAAGAAGGAAAAGCTGAAGAAGCTATCGAAGCCCTCAGATCTATGTCTAGTCCAGCTGCCCGCGTTCTTCGTGATGGGCATATGGCGGAGATTGATTCTAAAGAATTGGTACCAGGTGATATCGTCGCTCTCGAAGCTGGTGATGTAGTACCTGCAGACCTACGTTTATTAGAAGCCAACTCTCTTAAAATCGAAGAAGCAGCTCTTACAGGTGAGTCTGTTCCAGTTGAAAAAGACTTGACAGTTGAACTTGCTGCAGATGCTGGTATCGGTGACCGTGTCAATATGGCCTTCCAAAACTCAAATGTGACTTATGGTCGTGGGATGGGTGTTGTTGTCAATACAGGGATGTACACTGAAGTTGGTCATATCGCAGGTATGCTTCAAGATGCGGATGAGACAGATACACCACTTAAACAAAACTTGAACAACCTTTCTAAGGTTTTGACCTATGCTATCTTGGTCATTGCCCTTGTTACTTTTGTAGTTGGAGTCTTCATTCAAGGAAAAAACCCACTTGGTGAGTTGATGACCTCTGTTGCGCTTGCCGTTGCAGCCATTCCAGAAGGGCTCCCAGCTATCGTAACGATCGTTCTTGCCCTTGGTACTCAAGTTTTGGCAAAGCGAAACTCTATCGTTCGTAAGTTGCCAGCAGTAGAAACGCTTGGTTCAACTGAAATCATCGCTTCTGATAAGACTGGTACGCTGACCATGAACAAGATGACAGTCGAAAAAGTCTTCTACGATGCAGTCCTACATGACTCAGCTGATGACATTGAGCTGGGTCTTGAAATGCCGCTTCTACGTTCAGTAGTCTTAGCTAACGATACTAAGATTGATGTGGAAGGCAATCTAATTGGTGATCCAACCGAAACAGCCTTTATCCAGTATGCCTTGGACAAGGGCTACGATGTCAAAGGATTTTTAGAGAAATATCCTCGTGTGGCTGAGTTACCATTTGATTCTGAACGTAAGCTCATGTCAACAGTTCATCCACTTGCAGATGGACGCTTCCTCGTAGCCGTTAAAGGTGCGCCAGACCAACTCTTGAAACGTTGTGTTCTTCGTGATAAGGCTGGGGATATTGCTCCGATTGATGAGAAGGTTACAAACCTCATTCATACAAACAACTCTGAAATGGCTCACCAAGCCTTGCGTGTCCTTGCAGGTGCTTATAAGATTATTGATAGTATTCCAGAAAACCTCACTTCTGAAGAGCTTGAAAATGATTTAATCTTTACTGGTTTGATTGGGATGATTGATCCTGAACGTCCTGAGGCAGCTGAGGCTGTTCGTGTGGCTAAGGAAGCTGGAATCCGTCCAATCATGATTACGGGTGACCATCAAGATACAGCAGAAGCTATTGCCAAACGTTTGGGAATCATTGATGCAAATGATACAGAAGGCCACGTTTTAACTGGTGCCGAACTCAACGAACTATCTGATGAAGAATTTGAAAAAGTAGTTGGTCAATACTCTGTTTATGCCCGTGTATCTCCAGAACATAAGGTTCGTATCGTGAAAGCATGGCAAAAACAAGGTAAGGTCGTTGCCATGACAGGTGACGGTGTCAATGACGCGCCAGCTCTGAAAACAGCCGATATCGGTATCGGTATGGGAATCACTGGTACAGAGGTTTCTAAGGGAGCTTCTGACATGATTCTTGCTGATGATAACTTTGCGACTATCATCGTTGCAGTTGAAGAAGGACGTAAGGTCTTCTCAAACATTCAAAAGACTATTCAGTATCTACTTTCTGCCAATACTGCTGAAGTATTAACCATCTTCCTATCAACCTTGTTTGGTTGGGACGTCTTGCAGCCAGTTCATCTCTTGTGGATCAACTTGGTAACGGATACCTTCCCAGCAATTGCACTAGGTGTTGAACCTGCGGAGCCAGGTGTCATGAATCATAAACCGCGTGGACGTAAGGCAAGCTTCTTCTCAGGTGGTGTTTTCAGTTCTATCATCTATCAAGGTGTACTCCAAGCAGCCCTTGTTATGAGTGTTTATGGCCTTGCGATTGCTTACCCAGTTCATGTGGGTGACAATCATGCCATTCATGCGGATGCCCTTACTATGGCCTTTGCAACCCTTGGTTTGATTCAGCTCTTCCATGCCTACAATGTCAAATCTGTTTACCAATCCATCTTGACAGTTGGTCCATTCAAGTCTAAGACCTTTAACTGGTCCATCTTGGTATCCTTCATCCTTCTTATGGCAACAATCGTCGTAGAACCGCTTGAAGGAATCTTCCACGTAACCAAACTAGACTTGTCTCAATGGGGAATTGTTATGTCTGGAAGCTTCTCAATGATTATCATCGTCGAAATCGTTAAATTTATCCAACGCAAACTTGGCTTTGACAAGAATGCGATTTAAAAAGAAAAAGTCATCTTCGGATGGCTTTTTACTACAGTTGAGGGAAAGGGCTTGCAGTTATCGGCTTTTGTGCTATAATTGCTATAATATAGTAAAAAGCAAGAGGAGTGTGAGGAAGTGGAAAAGAAAATTGTGAAAGATATTTTGTTTTTATCTCAGGTATCTCAGCTGGCAAGTCAGGATGATCTGTATCTTGCTAGAGACTTACAAGATACTCTCTTAGCGAATCGTGAGACTTGTGTCGGTTTGGCTGCCAATATGATTGGGGTGCAGAAGCGCGTGATTATCTTTAATCTGGGCTTGGTTCCTGTGGTCATGTTTAACCCAGTGCTCCTGTCCTTTGAAGGACCTTATGAGACAGAGGAAGGCTGTTTGTCCTTGGTAGGTGTGAGACCTACTAAGCGTTATGAAACCCTAACCGTTGCCTATCGTGACAGCAAGTGGCAGGAACAGACCATGACCTTGACAGGCTTCCCAGCCCAGATTTGCCAGCATGAACTGGATCACTTGGAAGGACGAATCATTTAGGAGGAAAGCAAATGAAACGAATAGTCTTTGAACTTATTTTTATCGCAACGACCTGGTATATCTTTTTACCGCCTCTTAACCTGACCAGCTGGGAATTTCTCTTTTTCCTTTGTGGGCATTTGCTGCTTGTAGCTATCTTATTTGGCTTTGGCAAGGGGATCAATCTGGTCAAAACGGTTCATGTGCGCCACGGCAAGGCGGAAGCTGCTTTAAATCTTGAGGGTTTCAAAATCAATCGGTTAGGGAAAGTTCTTTTTGCTTCTATTGGAGGAATTCTTCTCTTGGCAGGTTTGGTTTCCTTGATGACTTCCAGCATTTTTCAGGCTAAAAATTATGCTAATGTAGTCACAGTTACGGAAAAAGACTTTACTGAATTTCCTAAGACTGACACCAGTAAAGTTCCTATCCTAGATAGAAGCACTGCTGAAAAAATTGGAGACCGCTACTTGGGTTCTCTAACAGATAAGGTGTCGCAGTACGTAGCGGCAGACACCTATACCCAACTAACGATTGATGGGAAACCTTATCGAGTCACACCACTAGAATATGCAGACCCTATCAAATGGTTTAACAATCAAGCCAAGGGAATCGGTGAGTATATCAAGGTGGACATGGTCACAGGAAATGCCAACTTGGTGGACTTGAAGACACCAATCAAGTATTCGGATTCAGAGTATTTTAACCGCGATGTCAAGCGTCATCTGCGCTTTAAGTACCCAACAAAGATATTCAAGACTCCATCTTTTGAGGTGGACGATGAGGGTAATCCTTTCTATGTAGCAACGGTTTACCAAAAGCAATTTGGACTTGCGGTTCCTCGTCCTGTTTCAGTCATTATCTTGGATGCTACAAATGGAGAAACCAAGGAATACAACTTGGCAGATGTTCCAGAATGGGTGGACAGGGTTTATCCAGCTGAGGAAACTATTGAGCAAATCAACTACAACGGCAAGTACAAGGACGGTTTCTGGAATGCCATGATTTCCAAGAAAAACGTGACCCAGACTACCAAGGGCTATAATTACTTGTCTATCGGCAATGACATCTATCTTTACACAGGTGTGACGTCGGCTAATGCAGATGAGAGTAATCTTGGTTTCATCCTTGAAAATATGCGGACAGGAGAAATCACTAAGTACAGCTTGGCTTCTGCGACCGAAGAATCAGCCCGTGAATCAGCCGAAGGTGCTGTTCAGGAGAAATCCTACAAGGCAACCTTCCCAATCCTCATCAATCTTAATGACAAGCCTCTCTATATCATGGGCTTGAAGGACAATGCTGGCTTGGTCAAAGAGTATGCCCTGGTAGACGCAGTCGAGTACCAAAATGTTATCGTAGCTACTACAGTAGAAGAACTGCTCAGCAAGTATGCCAATAAAAACGACCTTGAGATTGATAATGCAACAACAGAAAGCATCAAGGGTGTGGTAGCAGACCTCAAATCGGCTGTAATCAAGGGCGACACTGTCTATTTCTTTAAAGTTGATGGCAAGATATACAAGGTCAAGGCCTCAGTATCAGATGACCTTCCTTACCTTGAAAATGGTAAAACCTTCGAAGGTCAAGTAGGAAAAGATAATTATCTTAAGACCTTTAAAGTGCAGTAATACTCTTCGAAAATCTCTACAAACCACGTCAACGTTGCCTTGCCGTACTCAAGTACAGCCTGCGGCTAGTTTCCTAGTTTCCTAGTTTGCTTTTTGATTTTCATTGAGTATTAAGAGGCAAGTGACGAGTCAAGAGCAATAAGGCTTGAATAACGTGAAGAGCCTGGGACAAAATAGTTCTCGACCACAAAAAAGCTAGGGCTTTCCAATTG
>NZ_CAUQCP010000011.1:0-46292 GCF_963516575.1 uncultured Streptococcus sp. | reverse complement strand
TATCAGACTAACTTCCACTTCTACTAGCGGTGGAACTTAGTTTGGGAATTTAGCAATTTCAGAAGAGATTCTCTGCCTTTCTTCTCCATTTCATGATATAATAGGAGTATGATTACAATAGTTTTATTAATCCTAGCCTATCTGCTGGGTTCGATTCCGTCTGGTCTCTGGATTGGACAAGTATTCTTTCAAATCAATCTGCGCGAGCATGGTTCTGGTAACACTGGGACAACCAATACCTTCCGTATTTTAGGTAAGAAAGCGGGTATGGCGACCTTTGTAATTGACTTTTTCAAAGGAACCCTAGCAACCCTTCTTCCGATTATGTTTCATCTGCAAGGCGTTTCGCCTCTCATCTTTGGACTTTTGGCTGTTATTGGCCATACCTTCCCTATCTTTGCAGGATTTAAGGGAGGCAAGGCTGTCGCAACCAGTGCTGGAGTGATTTTCGGATTTGCGCCTGTCTTCTGTCTCTACCTTGCAGTTGTTTTCTTTGGAACCCTCTATCTTGGTAGTATGATTTCACTGTCTAGTGTCACAGCATCGATTGCGGCTGTCATCGGAGTTCTACTCTTTCCACTTTTTGGTTTTATCCTGAGCAATTATGACCCTCTCTTCATCGCTATTATCCTAGCACTGGCTAGTTTGATTATCATTCGACATAAGGATAATATCACACGTATCCAGAATAAGACTGAAAATCTTGTTCCTTGGGGATTAAACTTAACCCATCAAAATTCTAAAAAATAAACGCCAGTTTGAACAGAACTGACGTTTTTTTGTATGCTTATTTTGATTTGATATAGTTGATACCATCTGCTTTTGGTGCGACTGCTTTTCCAAAGAAGGCTGCCAAGACAAGAATTGTCAAAACATAAGGTGCGATTTGAAGGTAAACCGCAGGCACTCCTTGTAGGAATGGCAATTGAGAACCGATAACAGCCAAACTTTGTGAAAGTCCAAAGAAGAGACTAGATAGCATGGCTCCGATTGGATTCCATTTTCCAAAGATCATCGCAGCAAGGGCGATAAATCCAGGTCCAACAATAGTTGTCACTGAGAAGTTAACTGAGATTGATTGAGCATAAATCGCTCCCCCAATTCCACCTAGGAAACCTGAAATGATAACTCCTAGATATCTCATCTTGTAGACATTGATTCCCAAGGTATCCGCTGCTTGAGGGTGTTCACCGACAGAGCGAAGACGAAGACCAAAACGAGTCTTAAAGAGGATAAACCAAGCAAGGAATGAGAAGGCAATCGCGATATAACCTAGCAGACTTGTTGATTTGAAGAAGATATCACCAATCACTGGGATATTTGCCAAGACTGGGAAGTCAAAGCGTCCAAAAGTCTGACTTAGGTTGTCGGTTTGTCCTTTGTTATAAAGAACTTTCACTAAGAAAACAGCCAAGGCTGGCGCCATCAAGTTTAAGACAGTACCGCTGACAACATGGTCTGCACGGAAATGAACCGTCGCTGCTGCGTGGATGATGGAGAAGAGACCTCCAACCAATCCTGCTACAAGCAAGGATAGCCATGGAGTTGCTGCTCCAAATTGTTCTGCAAATTCAAGGTTAAAGACAACTCCAGAAAAGGCACCCATAACCATAATTCCTTCAAGGCCGACGTTTACCACACCACCACGTTCAGAGAAAACACCACCGATACTTGTAAAGATGAGGGGTGCTGAGTAAATCAGCATAGAAGACACCAAGAGGGTGAGCAAGGTTGTAATAGACATCTTTACTTACCTCCTTTAACTTGTTTTTTCGATTTGACAAAGCGTTCGATAAGATAATGAACACTGACAAAGAAGATAATAGACGCTGTTACAATGCTGACAAGCTCAGACGGTACCTGCGCTGCATTCATACCAGGGGCTCCAACTTGGAGAACACCAAACAGGAAGGCTGCAAAGAGAATACCAATTGGTGAGTTAGCCGCAAGCAGACTAACCGCCATCCCGTTAAATCCGACAGCCAATGACGCCCCCTGAACATAGACGTTCTGGAAGGTTCCAAGCCCTTCAACAGCTCCACCAAGACCTGCCAATGCACCTGATATAATCATTGATAGGATAATCGTTCGTTTGGCAGAAATACCAGCATATTCTGAAGCATGTGGATTAAGACCAACTGCACGAATTTCAAAACCAAGAGTTGTTTTCTTGAGCAAGAACCAAATAACTGCAACGGCAATGATGGCAAAGAAAATACCAATATTCATCCGCGAGTTACCAGTCAACTCAGACAACCAAGGTGTCTGGTAGGTTGCATTAGCCCCAACACGAATCGTAGAATCTGTACTTTGCATGAAGTCTTTAGGGAAGGCATGGATAAAGGCATTTCCTACATACAAGACAATGTAGTTCATCATGATGGTGACGATAACCTCTGACGTCCCTAGATAGGCTCTAAGAATACCCGGAATCGCTCCAACAATCCCACCAGCAATCAGGGCAATCACGATGGTTGCTAGAATCATCAAGGGACGTGGCATATCTGGATGCGACAAGGCAAACCAACCACTAAGAATCCAACCAGCCAAGGCCTGACCAGGAAGCCCGACATTAAAGAAACCTGCACGACTGGCAACAGCAAAACCAAGACCAATCAAGACCAAAGGCCCCATAGCACGGAAGATTTCTCCAATCCCACGCAGGCTACCAAAGGCTGTATAGAACAATTCTTCGTAGCCCCAAATAGCATCATAACCGAAGATCCACATGACAATGGCTCCGAGCAAAATTCCTAGAAAGACAGAAATCAAGGGAACCGAAATTTGTTGTAATTTTTTAGACATCACTCTTCTCCTTTCCCAAGTTTCCACCAGCCATCAAGACACCGAGTTCTTGTTTATTGGTTGTTTCTGGTGATACAATACCTTGAATCTTACCATCGTGGATAACGGCAATACGGTCTGAGACGTTTAAAATCTCATCCAATTCAAAGCTGACAACAAGGACAGCCTTCCCATTATCACGCTCTTCAATCAAGCGCTTGTGGATATATTCAATGGCACCGACATCCAACCCACGAGTTGGCTGGCTGACGATAAGGAGATCAGGATCTCGATCAATTTCACGAGCAATAATTGCTTTTTGTTGATTTCCTCCTGAGAGTGCAGCTGCAGGAACAAATTCACTGGCAGCACGAACATCAAACTCTTCCATTAACTTTTTAGCATAAGAAGTAATATTTGAATAGTTCAAAATTCCATTTTTACTATGTGGTTCTTTGTAGTAGGTTTGAAGGGCAATATTTTCAGAAATCATCATTTCCAAAATCAAACCATCACGGTGACGGTCTTCTGGAACGTGCCCAACACTCAACTCTGTAATCTGACGTGGATGCAAGCCTACAATTGAATCTCCTTTTAACTCAATGCTACCAGATTCAACCTTGCGAAGACCTGTAATGGCTTGAATCAGTTCAGACTGACCATTTCCATCAATCCCTGCAATACCAACAATCTCTCCAGCACGAACATCCAAGGACAGATTTTTCACAGCTGGAACACCGCGGTTTTCATTGACCACCAAGTCTTTAATAGACAAGACCACTTCTTTTGGTTGAGAAGCTTGTTTCTCTGTCTTAAAGGAAACAGAACGACCTACCATCATTTCTGCCAAATCAGCATTGGTAGCCCCTGCGATTTCGACAGTTTCAATTGATTTCCCACGACGGATAACTGTAACACGGTCAGAAACTGCTCGAATTTCATCCAACTTATGAGTGATCAAAATAATTGATTTTCCTTCTTTGACAAGATTTTTCATAATAGCCATCAACTCATCAATTTCTGACGGAGTCAAGACAGCCGTTGGTTCGTCAAAGATCAGGATATCAGCCCCCCGATAAAGGGTTTTTAAAATTTCTACACGTTGTTGGGCTCCAACTGAGATGTCTGCCACCTTAGCAGAAGGATCAACAGCTAAGCCATAACGTTCAGAAAGAGCCTTGATTTCTTTGCTAGCTCCAGCGATATCTAGCACACCATTTTTAGTCAATTCACTTCCTAAAATAATGTTTTCAGCCACCGTGAAAGCCTCTACCAACATAAAGTGTTGGTGAACCATTCCGATTCCCAAGCTAGCTGCTTTAGATGGTGAATCGAGGTTGACAACTTGACCGTTGACCACAATTTCACCACTGGTTGGTTCAAGAAGCCCTGCTAACATATTCATTAGCGTGGACTTACCAGCCCCATTTTCTCCTAAAAGTGCATGAATTTCACCTTTTCGTAGGTGCAGGTTGATTTTGTCGTTGGCAACAAATTCACCAAACACCTTGGTAATATCACGCATCTCAATGACATTTTCGTGTGCCATGTGCTCTTCCTTTCAGAGTCTTATTTTATTTCAATAAAACTTGCTAGTTTCTCTAGTAGCAAGCTTTACTGAGACAAAATGACTTTGTCTCAACTCTTAAAAAAGCGGCCAAAGGCCGCTTCCTAAGAAATGACTTCCATCCATTATTTTTCAGGAACTTTTACGCTTCCATCAAGGATTTTAGCTTTAGCATCTTCGACAGCTTTTTTACCTTCTTCTGAAAGGTTTGTCACTGCCAAGTCAACCCCTTTATCTTTCAATGAGTAAACGATCACTTGACCGCCAGGGAATTCACCTTTTTCTGCCTTGTTAGAGATATCTTTTACAGTTGTACCAACTTGTTTCAAAGTAGATACAAGAACAAAGTTTGATTCTTTACCATCTTTAGAAGTGTACTTACCTTCTGCTACTTGGTCACGGTCAACACCGATAACCCAAACTTTTTCACTTTCAGGACGGCTTTCGTTAAGTGATTTTGCTTCTGCAAAGACACCAGCACCTGTTCCACCTGCTGCTTGGTAAACAACGTCCGCACCAGCTGCGTATTGTGCTGCTGCAATTGTTTTACCTTTAGCTGCATCACCAAATGAACCAGCATAATCAACTTGTACTTTGATAGATGGATCTACTGACTCAACACCAGCTTTAAATCCAGCTGCAAAACGTGAGATAACTTCAGACTCAATACCACCTACAAAACCAACTTGTTTTGATTTAGTTGTTTTAGCTGCTGCAACACCTGCAAGGTAAGCAGCTTCGTTATCAGCAAATGTTACGCTAGCAACATTCTTTTGGTCTTTAATCACATCATCAATCAAGACATAGTTGATATCAGTGTGCTCTTTTGCTGCTTCTTCAACCGCATTGTGAAGGGCAAAACCAACACCGAAGATTAGGTTGTAACTTCCAGCCGCTTGTTGCAAGTTGTTAGCATAGTCAGCTTCACTTGTTGATTGGAAGTAAGTGAAACCTTTATCTTTTGAAAGATTGTGTTCTTTACCCCAGTCTTGCAAACCTTCCCAAGCTGATTGGTTGAATGATTTGTCATCAACACCACCAGTATCAGTGACGATTGCTGCCTTTGTCTTCACATCAGAAGATGAAGCTGCGTTACGAGAAGAGCGGTTACCACATGCAGCAAGTCCAACTGCTGCCACTGCAACTAGACCAAGGCCTAGCCATTGTTTCTTGTTCATTACTGAACCTCCTAAATAAGATGTGCAACGATGTTGCAAGTATGGATTGGTTGGCCACAAGGACCGTGCCACTCAGAGAGCGACTCAGACTAGTTTAAGTCTGTAAAAGAGTATGGAAGTAACTCCCCGACCGTCATCTCGACCGTCGATTTATCTTTTGCGACTAAGGTCACTTTTAGATCTTGTTCAAAAAATTCAGCCATCACTTGGCGACAAGCACCACATGGTGAAATTGGTTTTTCAGTCTGTCCATAGACAATTAATTCTGAAAATTCTCTTTTGCCTTCGGAAACTGCTTTAAAAATTGCTGTACGCTCTCCACAGTTGGTCAAAGAATAACTAGCATTTTCAATATTGACACCTGTATAAGTGTTCCCATCTTTCGCCACCAGAACAGCTCCGACTGGAAAATGAGAATAGGGCACATAGGCTTGCTTGCTGGTTTCAATTGCCAGTTCAATCAACTCAGTAGTCGCCATCTGCCAATTCTCCTTTTAAAATTGCTACCCCAGCTGACGTTCCGATACGTGTCGCCCCTGCTTCCACAAAGGCAAGAGCATCTGCATAAGAACGGGCTCCACCAGCAGCCTTGACTCCCATATCAGGACCAACTGTTTCACGCATTAATCTAACATCTGCTATCGTCGCACCACCAGTTGAAAAGCCAGTAGATGTTTTGACAAAGTCAGCTCCAGCTTTTTGGGCTAATTGGCAAGCCACAACCTTTTCATCATCCGTCAACAAGCACGCTTCAATAATGACTTTCACTAACTTGTCACCACTTGCTTCCACGACTGCGCGAATATCAGATTCAACCAAATTAAGATTACCTGATTTGAGGGCACCGACATTAATCACCATATCAATCTCATCAGCCCCATTTTGGATAGCTTCTTTTGTTTCAAAAGCTTTCACTGCTGAAGTTGTTGCTCCCAAAGGGAAACCTACTACTGTGCAGACCTTAACATCTGTGCCTTCAAGCCCTTTCTTAGCATGTTCAACCCAGGTCGGATTGACGCAAACACTGGCAAAATCATACTCTCTAGCCTCAGACAACAAACAATCAATGTGATTTTCTGTCGAATCTTGTTTTAAAAGCGTATGATCGATATATTTATTTAATTTCATATTCGGATTCTCCTGCGGTTTATGAGATAATTTCTATAATTTCTCGTAAACTTTGCACCCTGTCATTTATTTTAACATATTTTTGAAAATCTGTAACTAGCTGAGGAGAAATTTTTCCATTTGTGTATACTTTTGCAACAATTTCTCCCTTTTGAACGGAATCTCCAACTTTCTTTTCAAAAACAATTCCTGTTTCATAGTCCAAGGCATCAGACTTGACTGCACGGCCTGCCCCCAGTCTCATAGCATAGAGGCCAAATTTCATTGCTGGAAGAGCTGAAATGACACCCGTTTCCTGAGCAGGGATTTCTACCACATGGGCTACATTTACAGGGCGATAGAGGTCCTCCAAATCTCCACCTTGGGCTTGCACCATCTCCTCAAACTTAGCTAGCGCTTGGCCATTTTCAAGATGTTGGCGAACTTCTTCAACTGTTTTATTTACATTTGCCAGGCCAAGCATAATTTGAGCCAACTCACAGATGAAGTGGGTAATATCCTGACGACCTTGACCTTGTAAAATCTCCAGTGCTTCAAGGATCTCCAGACGATTTCCAATCGCTCGTCCCAAGGGCTGACTCATATCCGTAATCACTGCTACCGTCTTTCGACCAATCGCCTTACCAAGTTCCACCATGGTTTGAGCCAACTCACGCGCCTCATCAACCGTTTTCATGAAGGCACCCTCACCGACAGTCACGTCTAGCAAAATAGCATCCGCTCCTGCCGCGATTTTCTTACTCATCACCGAACTCGCAATCAAAGGAATCGTGTCAACAGTTGCGGTCACATCACGGAGAGCGTAGAGAAGCTTATCTGCTTTGACCAGCTGGTCTGATTGCCCAATGACAGATACACCAATATCCTGAACTTGACGAATGAAATCTTCTTGACTGCGTTCCACTTGATAACCCTTAATGGACTCCAATTTATCAATTGTCCCACCAGTATGGCCGAGACCACGACCACTCATTTTTGCCACAGGCACACCAAAACTAGCAACAAGAGGAGCCAAAATCAAGGTCACCTTATCGCCAACACCACCCGTAGAATGCTTGTCAACCTTAACCCCATCAATAGCTGATAAATCAAACTCTTGCCCTGTCTGAACCATTTTCATGGTCAAATCAGATATTTCTCGAGTTGTCATTCCTTTGAAATAGACAGCCATAGCAAAGGCAGACATCTGATAATCAGGAACAGTTCCTGACACATAGCCTTCTACCAGCCATTCAATTTCACTAGAAGTCAATTCTTGACCGTCTCGTTTCTTTTGGATTAAATCAACTGCTCTCATTCTTTCACACTTCTAAGGATGTAATATCCCTTATCTTTTTTGACAATTTCACAATTGCCAAACACATCTTCCATCTTGGATTTGGCACTTGGAGCCCCTTGTTTTTTCTGGATAACGATTGTTAAATCCCCATCAGTTACCAAGAAATCTTTACTTTTCTCAATGATTTCATGAACCACTTGCTTGCCCGCACGGATAGGGGGATTGGAAATGACATGGTCAAATGTGCCTTCAACTTGCTCATAGATGTTGGACTGGAAAATCGTCGCTTCTACTTTATTTCGTTCAGCATTTTGTCGTGCCAAATCCAAGGCACGATTATTAATATCGACCATGGTTGCCTGAACTCCATAAGCCTTAACCAAGGACAAACCCAAAGGTCCGTAACCACAGCCTACATCAAGGACAGAATCTCCTTCATCGACCTCTAGACACTTGAGCAAGAGTTGACTTCCAAAATCAACCATTTTCTTGCTAAAAACACCCGCATCTGTCAAAAAGGTCATTTTTTCTCCCAACAAGTCCACTCTCAACTCATGAATGTCATGAGCGGCGTCAGGATTTTCTGCATAATACATTTTACTCATGAAACTATTTTACCATAATTTGACTTAAATTGTAAATCGTTTACAAATTGATAATAAAACGAAAAAGACTGAAGAAAGCTAGTAGGTAAAACCTTTTCTTCAATCTCTTTCAACACTTATAGATAAATGATAAACCATTTAGAACCAGAAATATCATAGTCAGGATAAAACAACAAATTTATCATCTATAATTAGGCTCATTTTTATGACTATTGCTTAACCTTCAGATACTTAATTATCAACAAAATTCCCAACAAGATGTTTAGATAAAAGCCCAACTGATACGTTTTTGTCAGGAATTCCAAACTTGTCCAAAGTCGTATCAAATCTTCTAGTGACATGCGGAAGAAATAACCCTCTGTAGCAATCCACAAAATCAAAAATAGATAACTACCAGCAGCAAGCCATTTCGTCCACCGTTTTTTTAGGAAGAAAGCAATCAAGAGCGAACAGATAAAGACAGCTGTTACAATGGCATGTTCCATCAAAAAAGTAAAACCGTAATAGGTTTCCACAAAACGTCTACCATTATCCGCATTCGCTCCTTTTAAAAAAGGTAGTGCAAAACTTAAAATAAAACAGAGTTCCAATAAATAGCTTTTGAGAGTCTTCATAGCATTTCCTCCTATAAAACATTATCTAAAACAACATTCCATTTGGAGCCATATCGGTCAAGATATACTGTATATTTACTATATTTGTGAGTTACCCAACCTTGATTTCCTTCTCTTGAAAACTCAGGATAGCAACTCCAATCTCCTTGACCACCAAGATTAAATGTTTTTGTTTGCCAACCTAATCCAACAAAAAGGCTTGAATCTGTGACTGTAATGTCACTCTCAGCGATAGAGTAACCTCCAGAAACATTGGTAATATTGATAGAACCGTCATCATACTTAGTCCATTTAACTGTCATATAGAGACGGACACTTCCCGTATCATCCCATGTGCTATTAGAAGAATTATTATAAGAATTTTGAGCATAAACTGTCTGAATTCCAAAAAATTGACCAGTCAATTTACTCAATTTGGAAAAAGGTTTTTCCACAACTGTCAGTTCTCTTAAATCTACTAGATAATCCGTCCTACCACTAACGAGATTGTCTGCTTCTCTGGTTATGCGAGTGTCCACAATAGCTGGAGCAGAATATTCTACTCCTTTATTATCTGTTGCAGAAACAACTTTATCCAACCTATAGCGAACAGCCTTATCGTTCTCAGATAAAATTTCATCTTTTTTGACATCTTTCGGGACTCTAAGTACATGACCATCTTTATTTTCGATAACATTCACTGAATCAGTAGCAAATACTGTATTTACTGAATACAAACCAAATGTTAATACAAATGCACCCAACAAAATGAGAATTTTTCCTTTGCTTGCCATAGCTCTTACTCCTTTCTTTAAGCAAACATCTGGGCGATTTATGATTGATTAGTAATGTTATATAACAATCACTCCTCTCTCACATTGCTAGCAATCTCTAACCACTTTTATTATACAACAATAAGTTAGCACCTGTCAAGAAACCGCTTTATTTTTTTAGCTTTTTATGGTATGATAGACAAAATATTTAGGGGAAAACAAATGACCAACGAATTTTTACATTTTGAAAAAATCAGCCGCCAGACTTGGCAATCTTTACATCGAAAGACGACACCTCCTTTGACAGAAGAGGAATTAGAATCCATTAAGAGTTTTAATGACCAGATTAGCTTGCAGGATGTTACCGATGTCTATCTTCCCCTAGCCCATCTCATCCAGATTTATAAGCGTACCAAGGATGATTTGGCCTTTTCAAAAGGAATTTTCCTTCAACGCGAAAGCAAATCCCAGCCTTTTATCATTGGGGTTTCTGGTAGTGTTGCCGTTGGAAAATCAACAACTAGTCGCCTACTTCAAATCCTACTATCCCGTACGCTTACAGATGCTAGGGTTGAGTTGGTAACGACTGACGGCTTTCTCTACCCCAACCAGACCTTGATTGAGCAAGGGATTCTAAATCGTAAGGGATTTCCTGAAAGCTATGATATGGAAGCTCTTCTCAACTTCTTGGACCGCATCAAAAATGGACAAGATGTAGATATTCCTGTCTATTCTCATGAAGTCTACGACATCGTTCCTGGAGCAAAACAACGAGTAAAAGCAGCTGACTTTGTGATTGTCGAGGGGATTAACGTCTTTCAAAATCCACAAAACGAGCGTCTCTATATCACTGATTTCTTTGACTTTTCCATCTATGTTGATGCTGCAGTCGATGACATCGAGAGTTGGTATCTCGACCGTTTCTTGAAAATGCTGAGCCTAGCCCAAAACGACCCTGATAGCTACTATTATCGTTTTACAAAAATGCCGATTGGGGAAGTGGAATCCTTTGCCCATCAGGTCTGGACCAGTATCAATCTCACAAATTTACAAAATTATATTGAACCGACCAGAAATCGTGCAGAAGTAATTCTTCATAAAACAAAGAACCATGAAATCGATGAAATTTACTTAAAAAAATAATTTCCCCTTGTCAAAACGTAAGTTTTCAGATATAATGGTATAGTTAGTAAATATGGAGGTAAGAACATTGGCAAACATTAAATCAGCTATCAAACGCGCTGAATTGAACGTTAAACAAAACGAAAAAAACTCGGCTCAAAAATCAGCTATGCGTACTGCTATCAAAGCTTTTGAAGCAAACCCATCTGAAGAACTTTTCCGTGCTGCTAGCTCAGCTATCGATAAAGCAGAAACTAAAGGTTTGATTCACAAAAACAAAGCAAGCCGCGACAAAGCTCGTCTTTCAGCTAAACTTGCTAAATAAGAAACAGTCCATAGAGGCTGTTTTTTTGTCTCCAAATAGGAAAGGGTAGAAAATGAAAATCGCAATTATCGGATATTCTGGTGCTGGTAAGTCAACGCTAGCTGAAAAGTTATCTCTCCACTACTCCATCCCAAAACTTCATATGGACACACTACAATTTCAACCTGGTTGGCAAGACAGCGATCGCGAATGGATGTTGAGCGAGATGAAAAGCTTTCTCACCAAGCATGAAGATTGGGTCATTGATGGCAATTATTCTTGGTGCTATTACGAGGAAAGAATGCAGGAAGCTGACCAAATCATCTTTCTCAATTTTTCTCGCTGGAATTGTCTGCTACGAGCCTTTAAACGATATCTCACATACCGAGGTAAGATCAGAGAAAGTATGGCAGCTGGTTGTCAAGAACAGTTTAATTGGGAGTTTATTCGATGGATTCTTTGGGACGGACGGAGCAAATCCGCTAAGGAACGCTACAAGTGGATTCAAAAAAACTATCCATATAAAGTGGTCATCCTCAGATCACAAAAAGAGATAGACCAATTTCTAGATAAGAAAAGGAAGTCCTCCAATTCATAAAGAAGGGCTTCCTTTTTTGCTATAGTTATTCTGCAATTAAGGTTTCTAGGCCAACCTTCATCATATCGGTGAAGGTATTTTGGCGTTCTTCTGCAGTTGTGTCTTCGTCTGGATTGACCAAGCTATCAGAAATGGTCATGATAGCAAGCGCGTCAACATGATGTTGGGCTGCCAGATAGTAAAGTGCTGCTGCTTCCATTTCCACAGCCTTGACTCCCCATTTGCCAAGTTCGATGTTCTTTTCAAAGTAGTTTGAATAAAAGACATCAGAAGACAAAACGTTCCCAACGTGGGTGGTCATACCGAGTTCTTTGGCGATATGGTAGGCCTTGTCCAGCAAATCAAAGCTAGCGATTTGTGGAAAATCGTACTGTGGCCAGTCATTGCGGATGATGTTAGAGTTGGTTGCAGCTGCCTGCGCCAAGACCAATTCACGAACGTGAACATCTTCATTCAAAGAACCAGCAGTTCCCACACGGATCAATTTTTTCACACCGTAGTCAACAATCAACTCGCGCGCATAAATCGAAATAGATGGCATTCCCATCCCAGTCCCCATGACAGATACCCGGTGCCCCTTGTAAGTACCAGTATAACCAAACATGTTACGAACTTCGTTAAAACAAACAGCATCTTCAAGGAAGTTCTCCGCAATAAACTTGGCACGAAGAGGATCCCCAGGAAGAAGAATTTTATCAGCAATTTCACCCTGCTGAGCAGCAATATGGATAGACATAATTTATGATACAAAGAGCGACAAGAAAACGACTGAAAATTAGGAATCTGACGAGAAATCCTGATTTCTCAGTCAGATTATCTATTTTCCAAGTTTTCCGCTCGTGTTCAAATCAAAACACACGCTCTACCTTTCTTTTTTGTATATTTAGGATAGCGACAGAGAACAAAGTAAAAATAGGAAACTGACGACGCATCGCAGATGCTAGACAGTTTATCTTTTTTACACAGTTCTCCGCCCGTATTCAGTTCAGCAAATACGGTTTACCCATCCTTTCTTTATTTTATGAAGATTAGAGAGCGACAAGAAAACGACTGAAAATTAGGAATCTGACGAGAAATCCTGATTTCTCAGTCAGATTATCTATTTTCCGAGTTTTCCGCTCATGTTCAAATTAGAACACCTCACTCTACCTTTCTTTTTAATTTTATTCTCTCACAGATAGCTACCTGAGTCCTATTCGAGCTCAGGTAGTTTTTTTATAAACTAAATTATCTAACTGTCATTGTATCGTCAGATTACAAGACATCATCGTCACTCACCTTGGAATTCAACGTTGTTCCCCAGTGAGTGATTTTTCGATGTGGTTGGGCCAGGAGAGGTCTGTTATCATAGATTGTTTGCCATCTATTCCAAAAAAGACCTGTTCTCTTTTCAATCTTAATTCGAAGATTGCGCATATTAGACTTAATTGGGAGATTGAGGATAAAGCCTGCGGTCTGATTGCGTCCATTCCCTTCCCAAGAATAACTGCGAACAACTGAATTTCCATCTTTATCTACTGTAACTTCTTCCCACGATATTGAATAACGTGCAATATAAGCACCACTATGTTGAATAGTTAGGGTTTTATCTTTTACAGGAGTGTAGTTTAACAGTTGTACAGGCTTAGAAGCTTGAGTAGTTACATTATTTTTAGCTACAAATCGAAAAACTTCTACTTCTGCAAGGCTGAGAGCTTGATTTTTTTGACGCAATTGAATGCGAACACGGCGACCCAATTTCCCATTTAATTGAACATCCAAGCTCGTTCCGTCAAGTTTAGAAACATATTGTCTAGCAACTTCTGTACCTTTTTCATCATATAAAATCACATCAAAGTCTGAGAGACGTTTAGAAAGTTCTCCATCCCCACGATTATGAAGGCGAACAAGTCCTACCTGTTCTGTACGACCTAAATCAACTTCCCACCAAGGTTGGTTTTCAAATTTTGTATGGGTAATTGATTGCTGGCTATAACTACTATTGGTATTGCCATCCAAGGCACGACTAGCATCTCCACCAAAATCAGTAGAACTTTGCTTAGCTTGTTTTTTCCAAGCGATATTTTCAGCGCGAAAAACCTGAACTTCTGCAAGACTGAGAGCGTTATATCCATCTAACTCAATGCGTACAAAACGAGCTTTCTTATAATCAATTGAAATCTGAGCGGAACTATCACGCAAGTATGCAATGCGCTTTCTTTCAATTTCTTTTCCAAAACTATCCAAAAGAATCACATTAAAATTTGTCAGTCTATCTTGAGCAGCATCTGTTCGATTGTAAATATTAATCTGACGAATCGTTTCTTCCTTATCTAAATCGACTTGCCACCAAGGTTTTGATTGAAAATCTGTATGAGTAACAGAATTATGTCCGTAATTTCCATCTAATTTACCATCAACTGCTCTTCTAGCATCTCCTCCAAAAGCTGTCGAACTTTGAGTTACTCGTTTCCCTAGAGCTATATTTTCAAGAGGTTCAGCGCTTGGTTTACTAGACGACAGAGGGACTTGTTGTTTCTTAAAGAAATAAACTTTGTCCAATTTTTGATCACGATATCCCTGTTTATCAAGCGTATCACGTTTTCCAATATTAAAATTCGGGATATCATTCATTCTACTTTCAAAATAACCACGCGAACGGTGCTTGAAACTAGAGTTACCTGTGAAAGTTACAATATCATTATCATTACGAATCAAAGATGTCACAACATTATCATTATCGACCACATAATGTTTTATTTTTCCAGATAAAGCCAACTTACGACTTTCTAACCCTACATCCCAGAAACCATTTTTAGCATTCCAAATAGTTCGAGAAGTAATTACTTTAGGAGCGCTAAATGTCGTAACTTTTTTCAAAACATTATTATAAAAAGTAGGATATTTCTGATAAGCTTCAACCGCTGCTATTTGAGCTAAGTATCCTCCCAGCGAATGACCTGTCATATACAGATTGGTAATGCTGGAATCCTGCGCCAGTTCTTTTACAACATTACGGATATCATCCGCTTGTGCAGGTTTATTTCCACCAAATAAAACCAAATCCGCACTTAAATCCTTGACGTCATTAACTCGCGTTCCACGAATAGCCAACATTTGAACAGTATTGTCTTTTAAATAAGGAAGATCACTCTTAGTTTCAAACAAGAAAGCATCCAAGCCACTTGCTGTATGATAAGCCTTTTTCATCTTCCAAAATGGGGCTAACTCATTGTGCATCATTTTATATTCTTGACGATCAAGATACAGACTTGGAAAAGGATTTTTATGATCTAGAATTTTGTCAATGTAATCATCATCACGATAAGCCAACTCCATAAAAAGGAGGGAATCACGATCTGTGACATACCATTGTTTCTTGTTATCATCTTCTCCATCTGCTAATCCATCTCCATCACTATCTGCTAGTAATGGATGGCTATGGTAACCTAAATAATCTTTCCCATCTTTATTGTAAATATACAATTCATCCTTATTTTTTATTCCATCATGATCATCATCTCCATCAGGATCTAAAAATTTTCCACCATATAAAGAATTATCGACAAGATCCTTCTCTACATGGAGTTCTCCTTTAGAAATTTTGACAAAGTCTGCCTCTGTTACTGGACGAGAATTTTTCGGCTCATCCTTTAGAATTTCCTCTTTCTTCAATTCCTCATGAGGTACAGCAGATTCTCTTTTATATAATCCTTCTCCTTCTTTTTCTTTCTGATTTTTAACAACTTCTTTTGACTCTAAAGTTGATTGAGTAGCTGTAGTTTTCTCCTCTGTAATAGATATTTCCTGTTTTTTATCAGTACTTTCTTTTACAGGACTATATATTGCATTTACTACTAGAGGAGTCTCATTTTTCACAACTGGATTTCCTTCATTGGCAGAAATTCCTGTCGGTGCTAAAAAAGCAAAACCAACTGCAACAGACACAACTCCGATACTTAGTTTTTTTATACCAAAACGCATAATTCGTTGATCAATTCTCATTTATTCATATATCTTTCTTTTATTTTTTTCACCCTCTTTACCAACAATATTCTCCAATCAGCTAGTCTCCTTTAGCGTCACAGTTTCATTTTTATATTTGGTTAGCAAGGATTTGATGAGGTTTGTAAAAGTATAGGAACCTCATTCGTTTTTCATATCATAATTCTATATAGAAGTTAATTGTTTCATTCATCTTCCATCTTACAGAAATGCTTTCCTACTTATTTTTCTTTCTCATAGTTCAGCAAGAATAGCTTTCAGCAAGCCTTTGAAATCACCTTTAACACGTTCAGTCACTTCTACAACTTCTTCGTGGTTGAGTTCTTCTTGGAAACCTGCAGCATGGTTAGTAATACATGAAATACCAAGAACTTTCAAACCTGAGTGGGCTGCCACAATAACTTCAGGAACCGTAGACATACCGACTGCATCTGCTCCCAGTGTCTTATAGGCACGAATTTCTGCTGGTGTTTCATAAGTCGGACCTGTTACACCAATATAGACACCTTCATCAAGCTTGATACCAAGTTTTTTAGCCACTTCATGGGCAGTAGCACGGTATTCTGGTGTGTAGGCCTTAGACATATCTGGAAAACGTGGGCCAAAATCATCCAAATTTTCACCCATCAATGGGTTCTGCCCCGTCATATTGATATGGTCTGAGATAGCCATCAAAGTACCTGGGCCATAACCAATACCACCAGCTGCATTGGTTACAATGACACCTTCACATCCGAGGACTTTCATGACACGTACTGGGAAAGTCACGACTTCAAGAGGATTTCCTTCATAGAAATGAAAACGACCTTGAAGAGCCAAGACCTTGCGCCCTGCAAGTTCACCATATACCAATTTACCAGCGTGACCAACTACTGTAGAGCGGCCCCAGTTTGGAATCTCAGCATAGTCTACTACAACTGGATTTTCGATTTCTTCTGCCAATTCTCCAAGTCCTGATCCAAGGATTAAACCGAACTCAGGCGCTTGGATTCCTTTATCTTTCAGAAAAGCAGCTGTTTCTTGGATCTTATCTAAAAATGTCATTGTGTGTCTCCTTTATTATTCTTTAGCATTTGACCGATTTTGTCAAAGGTTTTTGCATTGCGAATGGTGATGTTGCGATAAAAAGGCATCTTGAGCAAGTACTTGTGATAGGCAGTTGCATAATAGGATTCCTCAGAGAATTTCCCCCAGAAAATCGCAAGTCTCCCAAAATGAACCACTTCATCTTTCAATTCCAAACTTTCAACTTTCTCAATGACTTGAGCCACATCCAAGCCCTCCGTGTAAAAGAGGACATCTTTTCGAGCTAGGTCTTTGATCCACCAATCTGGCAGATTCTCCAGCTCTGCTTCATAGTCTTCCTGACTCAGCAAGGAAAAGCTCTGAATAAATGGATAATGGACTGCAAAGAAAGCCTCTAACTTTTCAACCAATTGGGCTTTGGGAGCTGTCGAAGTAAAGAAAATGTTGCCACTGTTGATGTAGGTCTCAACCTTTTCCAGTCCCAACTCTGTCAGTTCTTGACGAAGTTGCGCCATGACAACTTTATTTTTCCCACCTACATTAATGCCCCGAACAAGTAAAGCATATCGCGTCATCTTATACCAATTTATCTAAGAAACTTTCCCCAATCATGGCAGTTTCAACACCAAAGTTATCCGCAACTGTCGCTGAGATATCTGCAAAATGCCCTACTGGAATGACACCATTTCCTTTAAAGGCAGGGCTATAGGCCAACAATGGAATATATTCACGAGTGTGGTCTGTTCCTGCATAGGTTGGGTCATTTCCATGGTCCGCAGTAATCAAGAGAAGGTCGTTCTCCCTCATGGCTGCGATAATTTCAGGCAAGCGTTCATCAAACTCATGCAAACAATCACGGTAACCATGAGCATTGCGACGGTGGCCGTATAGGGCATCAAAGTCCACCAAGTTTGTGAATGAGAATCCTTTTTCAAACTCAGCAAGGCCCATAGTCTTCAACAGTGTGTCAATTCCATGACTATTTGATTTGTTGTGACCCATATCATGGCTGATACCAGCACCGTTAAAGATATCGTTGATTTTACCAACAGCATAAGTATCGATACCTGCTTCATTGAGTTTATCCAACACAGTTGGTGCAAATGGAGATACAGCCAAGTCACGACGATTTGCTGTACGAGTGAAGTTGCCTGGTTCACCTACATAAGGACGAGCAATGATACGTCCTAGAAGAGCAGGACGCTCAAGGGTAATCGAACGAGCGTATTCACAGATACGGTACAATTCATCCAAAGGAATAATGTCTTCATGGGCAGCAATTTGCAAGACAGGGTCAGCTGAAGTATAGATAATCAACTCTCCAGTTTCCATCTGACGTGGTCCAAAGTCATCGATAACGGCTGTTCCTGAGTAAGGTTTGTTGGCTTCACGAATGACCTTGCGTCCTGAAAATTCTTCGATTTTTGTCAAGATTTCTTCTGGGAATCCGTTCCAGAAAGTATCGAAAGGCTCAGTAATGTTGAGTCCCATGATTTCCCAGTGTCCAGTCATGGTATCCTTACCAAGAGATACTTCTTCTAATTTTGTTGCATATCCAGTTGGATTGCTTTCTGCAGGTACAGTCTTGAGAGGAGTTTCACGAGGAATATTTCCAAGACCAATTTTAGCCATATTTGGCACATTCAAACCAACTGTTTTTGAAATATGTCCCAGTGTGTCAGAGGCACCATCTGGAACCCCTGCATTGACAAAGTTATTGGCATCTGGTGCAGCACCGATTCCCACAGAATCCAGTACCACCAAGTGAATACGATTAAATTTTGACATAATGTGTCTCCTTATTATGTTGATTAGTTTGCTTTTGTTGAAGTTAAAATCTGAACACCATTTCGTCCAGCTACGATGACCTTATCCACCATTTGGTTGAATAATCCGTGCTCTACAACACCAACGATATGGTCCAATTCTTGCCCGAAAGCAATTGGATCTTCAATGACATCCAAGGCAAGGTCAATGATAAAGTTCTGCATATCGGTCACAAAACGTTGGCCGTCTTTTTCACGGAAACTTGGTTTGTAGCCAACTCGCTCAAAACGACGAAAGACTTGTTCTGCGCCATACTGAACCACTTCTACAGGCAATTTAAAAGCACCTAGTTTGTCTACTAGCTTGCTTTCATCCACCACCCAAATGTATTCTTTTGAAGGCGTTGCGACAACTTTCTCCATCAGAAGGGCACCACCACCGCCTTTGATTCCGTTAAACTGACTATCCACTTCATCCGCCCCGTCAACTGTCACATCAACAAAGTCTACTTGGTCAATAGACTTGAGCGGGATATTAAGCCCTTCAGCCTGTTTACTAGTCACACTAGAAGTCGTTACAGCTGTAATCTGCAAGCCTTCTTCCTTGATACGACGACCGATTTCTTCGACAAAATAATAGGCAGTAGAACCCGTTCCCAGTCCGACAACCATACCATCCTTGACAAATTTAGCAGCCTTGACACCTGCCATTTTCTTCAGATTTTCCACTCAAACACCTCCATTAAAGAGTTACTTTCATTATATCATGTATACCTTTATTATTCAAAAATTGGAAACATCAAATATTCTATTTGCGGCAACATTAAAACAATAAAATGAGATTGAAAATATTTTCATTTCAGAAATTCTTTATTATCATTTTTAAAAATTTATAAAATGAATAAAAAAAGCAATTAAACAAGAACATTCATTATTATAAAATTATTTCCGTTTCTTTTTTCCATTTAAACTGTCTTTTCTCAAATTTCTCATAATTGACTTCCTGTGATACAAAAAGTGATAGCGTAGAGATATGAATAGGGTAGAAAATATATTTGGCAAAGTAAAGTTCTTTAAAATTTTTTCAACAGCCTATCGAAGTTGGAGGAAAAGGTTGGATTGAGAATGAATCTAATTATTGAAATGATTGGTTTTAAAAGTAATTAACATTCCTCAGGATGTCTACTTGAACTAAGATATAGTAAATTGAAGTTAGAATAGCACAAATTAACTTCTAAAGCATTTTTAAAAATTAATTTGAATGCCCCAAGTGATTTATCTAAATCTTATTCCAATCTGCTATATTTTTTAATGAATTGTCAACAAAAAGGTACAGTATCATTTTAAATGAGTATAAAAGATCACAGAGATTTCAAAATTATAAAAACGCATATTATCAGGTATAAAAAACTTGATATTATGCGTTTTATCTTAGAACATATTTCTAAATTTCCCACTCAAATTAAATTCTAGCCCAGCCTATTTTGAGACATTTTTCATTGCTTCTGGAAGATAATTACTGATTTCCGTCGGCAAGACCACATAATGTTCTTGAGCTAGTTCTTGAGCAATAGCTGAATGAAGATGAGTCGCTACTGCCACACGCTCGTAGAGACTGGCCTGTTGGAATTGGCCTGCAAATCCTGCAATCATCCCAGCAAGTGTATCTCCCATACCACCAGTCGCCTGATAGGGACCGCCAACCTGTAACTGGTAATAATCAGACTGGCCAGCTTGCCAAATACGAGTAGCTGGACCTTTCTCTACCAAAATTGTTCCTTGAGGGAAGGAAGTCAGGGCACTAGCCGTTGCATCTTCGTTTTGCTTTTCAATAGCAATACCAGACAGCTTTTCCCATTCTTTTTGGTGGGGAGTTAGGATAAGCTGGTTAGATGGAAACGACAAACTTGTTCTAGCAAGAATGGTCAAGGCACCTCCGTCTACAATCAAAATCTGATTTTGTCTTAAGCGATCAAAGACCTGTTTAACTAGATCTTCTCCAAAAGCATCATCTCGTAAACCAGACCCCAGCAAGACAACTTCTGCCTTCTCCAATTGTTCTTTTAACAATTGCTGGTCTTGAAGAGAAAAGGCCATAGCCTCAGGTAAATGGCTGTGCAGAGCTGGAATATTTTCCCTGTCCGTTCCAACGGTCACCAAACCAGCTCCACTTTTAACAGCTGCCAAAGCGGCCATGATGATGGCACCACCATAAGGATAGATACCACCTAACAGCAGCAGACGACCATAGTCTCCTTTATGACTTGTACGAGAACGTTCAATAATAACTTTTTCTAGTAAGGTTTGATCAATCACTTTCATCGTTTTTTCCTCTCGCATTTATTATACAACAAAAAAGAGACGCAGACCTCCTTATTAAAAATTAAAAAATTTAAAATTTATATTTAGTTACTAATCCAACAAAATGAGATTTATTCTTAAGCACATAATGTATTCTTCGATTTTTCTCTCCAGCTCATCTTTATTTTCTTCCAAGGCAGGATAAAACCCTGTAACTCCGTATCCAATCATTTTGTACAGAGCGATAAGGCGGTAACTATTTTCCGATTTTTTATTTACTATATCAGATTCATTTGCAATCTCTTCCATATTGCATAGTTTCTCAAAAGTTTGTCTGTTTGCAATTTTTTGATAAGACTTCCACATTTCCTCTTCTGTTTATCGCTTCGGTTAGGCGTTGACCAAGCCTTTTTCATTTGTGATATCCGAATATTTTTATCATCCTTGCTGCTAAAACTTATCAGTGATAACAACACATTCTTCCCAAAAGCTATACAAAAAAATCATATTTAAAAACTAATTTCTAGCCTAACCGCACCTCATATTTATAGTCGGATATTTTAATATAAAGAGGAGTATCACAACAAACTATTCTATTTAATGGAACAATTACCCCTTTAACTTCTAATTTTTAATTTTCAATTTTCATTATCTATACCCAAAAATAATAAAACATTTTTCAATATCATCATATTCATAAGGAATACTAAATTTATTAAGCATACACTCTATTTCTGTTTTTTTATCAGTAACACATATCTTTGGCTCAATTAAACGTCCTTGACCAAGAACTTTCTCAAATTTACTTCTAATTTTAAACCATTCAACAATTCTCATATTCATATGAAAAAAATGTTCATCAGCATCAATCGTCCAATACATGCTAGGCTCTTCTTCATCAAAAAACGTCTTATATTGTATCGGGATGTCTCTCATGTTCTCCATGATGGAATCTATCAGTTCTTTCCATTTTGTATTGTTCATAAAAGAGGTTAGATTTCTTTCTTCAAGAACCTGTTTAATTTTTTCTTTTTCAGTTTTTTTGTTGTTATATTTCCCAATTTCAATTTCGTCTATAATGTGTTGCATAACAGATAACGCTCTATCATCTATTTCTTTATAAACATAAGATGGCGATATACATTGTTTATCTCTTTGTACATAATACCACCCGTAATGCACCCAACCAGTAACTATAAAATGGAAATCTCCCTTCCAACTTATATCGAAATAAATTCTATCTTCATCATTAGAACTACTTATTTTGATAACTCCACTTCTCGGATTTAGTTTTTCACATAAAATATTATGTATTGATTGCATCTATCACTATTTCTCCTTACAACTTCAAATCTACCAGTCTGTTTCTAATACAAACATTTTATTCTTCAAACTTTTCCTCAACATTAAAAATCACTTCACAATCGCAACCAGCACCATTTTCTCGCAAAAATTCTATAATCTTTTCAATATCCACATTTTTATCTTTCAAAAACTCATTTGTTAAAGAAAAATCGTGATTACACTCTACCGTTTCTGATTTATCATTTAGATAATCAAATAATTCATAAAATAATTTCTTTTCCATCGGTAAGTTCTCTTCAAATTCTTCCATTTGTTTGACTTGATATTCTTGTAAAAATTTTCTCTTCTCAAATTTGTTCATGAGCTTTTCTCCTTTATTAAATTGTTTTTCCAAATAGTTTATTTTTTTACGTTATACACCATATCTCCGCTATTCCAAACATACATAATTGCCGTCACTGGTCGTTTTCCCTCTTCCCGAAGCCATCCTGTATATGTAGTTGTGTTGCCATAATAGCCTTCAATAATGATTTCAAATTCTGAGTCTGTATATTCATCCATAAATTGTTGTAAACCAATAGACTTTCCATTGAAATGTCCTTCACCCAAGGTTTTGTTAAATATCAATACATCGCACAGGTCGATATCACATTTTTCAAAACATATTTCACCTAGGTATGATTTTCTTTCACCTTCCACAAATTCATATATTTTATTAACTTGTAACGTCAAAGTTTCGTTGTGATATTTGATTTCTTTCACTCTGCTATCATGAAGGCTGAAAAGGATGTTGTTACTTCTATCGTGTATAAACTTCATACTCTTCCTCATAAATTCACCTTAAAATCTATTTATTTAGCTACTTTTTTTACATAGAAGGTCGCTCTTCCTTTACCATGTCTTTCAATGTACTCTTCCTCAGTCAATTGCTTAAGCATATTTTCGATTGTAGCCCTTCCTACACTTGGAACCAATTCCATCATATCGCTTTTAGTAAATTTACCTAATTTCCTATCAATTGCATTTCTAACAAGTTCAATAGTAGGCACTTTTTCGTCTACATAATCAACCCTTTCTTCAAAATCAATATAAGCAGCTAATATCGTTCTAAGAATATATTTTATAAACGGTAAAGGATCTTCTTTGTTTTCATGCCAACCTATCCCACTTTTTTCTAAAGCTATATAATAACTGTCTTTATTTTTTTCTATTTTACTTTCTAAACTGATATATTTCCCAATTACATATCCTTGTCTGTATAGCAAAAGAGTTGTTAATAAACGACTCATTCTTCCATTTCCATCATTGAAAGGATGAATACAAAGAAAATCATGAATAAAAATTGGAATTAAAAGCAACGAATCCACGTTTTTTTTCTCAAAAGCTACGTTTAATTCGTCACAAATTTGCTCAATTGCTCCTGGTGTTTCATATGGAGATAATGGCTCAAATCTTTCGACAGCATTACCCTCTTTATCTTTTTCCACAATAGAATTCTGCGTATTTTTATATCGACCACCAATTCCTTTTTCGCTATACTTAAATAGTTCTCTATGAAGTTGCAAAATATAGTTACTGCTGATTGGAATATATTCATAACTTTCATGAATCGTATTGAGTACATCTCTATATCCAAGAATTTCTTCTTCATCTCTATTTCTTGGAGTTGTTTTTTGATTCATTAACTCTTTTATTCTGACTGTTGTAGTAACAATTCCCTCTATTTTATTAGAATCTTCTACACTCTGAATTTTAGCAATTTCTACTAATTTATCTAAAACAGCAGGTTTACGTGTCAAAAAAAGTTCTTGTTTTCCTTTATGCTCATGAATTTGTGAAAGAAGATTTATAATTTCACTATCCCACTTACTTCTTGCTAGATTTTCATAACTAAAAAGTCGCATTCGCCTACCTCCTTTTCTTTTCGCCTAATTATATCATATTTTTAGGCGATTTCTAACAGACTAGGCGATTATTAACACTTGACTGATTTGTAAAATAAAGTGAGACAACATAACATCGTTGTTACTTTACAACATGGCATCCCCAGCCAGTATATTCCCCGTCAAATTCATCTGCCAAGTCCATAAGATACCAGACAATTTCATCGATATTTTCAAAAGTATCTTCCCTACCAATGACAAGCACATATGGATATTCCTTATCTATATCCTCATTATCGTTCTGATTTTCTGATGAAAGTTTTATAAAACAGTCTTCTATTACTTTGGCTAAAAAGGCTTCCCCATTTTCTTCTGTTTTAAAGAGTAGGCAATGTTCGAGTACTCTCGGCACCATACTATCACCATCACTTTTAATATTCTCAATAAGCCACCTATTCATAATACTTTGGTATTCATATCTGTCAGGATACAGTGCATCAAAATACAGTTCCCAGTCAGGATCATCTACTACTGCCAATGTATAGGCATAGTCAGGGAAGTTTTTTGACATCACCGCAGAAATTTCATCGTCGTACTCCAACTCATTCTTAGTATAGGCAAAAATACGTACCCGCTCATCGCATTTCACAACGCCTGCTAACATGTCTCCATGTTGTTCAACAATCTCTTCTACAGCGTCTTCTATACGATATACATATTCCCCTTCTTCTCTTGTAGGAAAACCGTTGTCATCAGCATTCTTATATAATATTTGTAAATGTAATCTTTTAGGGTAGTTTGCAGTATATTCAAAATCCCTAAGAGCTAAATTGACTCTAATCACAGCCGGCAAGTCATAAGCAAATGCATTGCATAAATAGATACACCAGTCTTCGTCAATTTCGGCAGTTTCTTGATCGATTACTTTCTCCGTAGCCACATTGACTCTGAATGCTCTTTTTTCAATTTCTTCTTTACACTCTTTTACTACTTCCAATGCATTCTCTTCCTCAGGATCTAACTCCGCCCAACGTAATGCATAAGGAATAGCTTTTTCTTCCTCATGAGTCAAATATTGATAGGCATATGCCATACGCATATTCCATTCAGCCTTATCTTTTCCCTCTTCTCTAACTGAATTCAAAATATCTATCGATTTTAATAAAAATTTATCGCCAATAAAACTAGGTGTTCCTTGATCATCATTGCCGACAATCGCGAAGTTTTGATAGGTACGAGCAAGCTGATACCATACTTTGTAATCCCGTTCTTCCATAGGAATGCTTTCCAATGCTGTCATACATTCTGTATATTTATCTTCATCTATAAGCTTTTCTATATACACAAAAAATTCTTTGCGATTTTCTGAATTCCATTTCATGTTAAGTTACCTCCACTTTTTATCGTTTATCGAACATTAAAAATACAACACCACAAATTACAAGTAACAGTCCACATATACCTATAAAAACTCTATATCCTTTCTCTCCCCACACTTCAAAAATAAATGCGTGTCTTACCTTATCTCCGACTGTAGCTTGATACACCCATTTCCAATCTCTTATCGCACCGATTAAAAATAGCAATCCACCTGCTATCAACACATACTGATAATGTGCTTTTAACCATTCAAATACTTCATCCATATCGTTTGTCTACTTTCTCTATCAGGCATTTCTCTAATGATTGCTCTTTTTCACATGCTAAAGATTCTTCACTCAAGCACCATTCTCTCAACTTTTTAGAAGATTACTTTTTCTTTTTTACCGCCGATTGTAAAAGCTCTCGTATTCTCCTTCAAATACAAACTTTTCAGGGTGAGATTTAATGTAGTTTAGTTCGTATTCTTCACCTTCATAATCGTAAACGAAATCATCGGCTTCATCTAACATCTTAAAAAATTCTTCCCCGTATTTTTCTTCCAACATTTCTAGCATATAGTATCTTTCTTCTCTATCAAAAGATATTGTCCCACCACAATAATCTACAACTTTTTGAAAATTACTTGCATATTCGTTCATTCCAAAATGTTTAAAACCATTTATTGCATCTTCCCAAACTATCCCTGTAGGATTATATAAAAACTGATGATGACCTCCATTACTTACTTCTGTAAAATACCAAGTAATGGCTAATAAATATCTTTGCTCTAAAGTGAAAGTCTGCGCCGATTGAATATACTCATCATATCCATCATAAATATTAATTGTTTCCCACATTGGCTCAACAACATCAAAATAAAAGTTTTCATCTAAACTTTTAATATTTTCTATGGTAAGCTTTCTGTATGTTAATTTCTTTTCTGTTTCACCCATTTCATTTGTCTCCTTTATATTTTCATTTTCTTAATTGATATATTCAAAATATTTCTCTGTTAAAATAGGAGGATTCATATTTTACCTCTCGTAATTAATAAACTTATGCAAGTTCTAACTCACAGATAACTCTTTTGGTATCCAGTTCGTCTATAGCAGTAATTTTTATATAATCAAATCCATTTCTCTTCACTTCCTCAAAAGAAATTTTTTCTCCGTTAATAGTTTCTGTAAAGTCATCTTCATCAAATTCAAAATCTTCTTTCTCTTCATCAAAATCAATGCTATAGGTAAAATCTATTTCAATTTTAGAGTTTGGAATTTCTAATTTAGAAAGTCGACGTTTTTTGATATCTTCTAAATTTATCTCATCACAGAAGATAGGGTTGTATCCATATTTAGCTTCATCATAGAGTAAAATTTCTTTTCCTGTATGTATACATTTTGCTACTATCATGCAAGGATCGCTAATCTCATTTTTTTCATCATACATACCACAAATCATATGTTCTTCAAAAAGTGAACCATAAAAATAAATTTCATACAGTTCGTTGGTATCTCCACTTTCTAATTTGTTGCAAATACTAATACTTGTAAATGTATCATCTATATTTATTATATTGTAATTTTCTTCTTTGATATAAGTTGGTACTCTCATTTTGTTTTCTCTCTTAATTTTAGAATCGGCATTTTCTACTATTTCAATACTATCCAATTATTACTTATTCATTTTCCTTATAGTAACTGGGATAAAGAGGGTGTTCAAATAAACCATCATCAATCATTTTCTCAATCTTCGCCGGTAAATCAACTTTATATACTTTTTTATAAATAGCTGTGCTTAAACATTCAAATCCGCCTCCCGAAGAAGTATCACCTAAAAAATTTTGAATTGATTCTATATCGGGATAATGATCAGGATTATGTAGATAACGCATATATTCCTCTAAAACTCATCTAATGTATAGAAAGTCTTTCAGGTTCATTGTTATTTTTTCCTTATCAGAAATAGTATCTAATCCATATTCAACGATATCTTTTATATTTGTATATTTTATCATCTTTAAATTCAATACCTCTTTTTCCCAAAATAATTATCATATAAAATTATTGTTTTAAATCGTTTATTTTTTTACGTTATACACCATATCTCCGATGTTCCAAACATACATAATTGCTGTCACTGGTCGTTTCCCATCTTCCTGCAGCCATCCTGTATATGTAGTTGTGTTGCCATAATAGACTTCAATAATGATTTCAAATTCTGAGTCTGTATATTCATCTATAAATTGTTGTAAACCAATAGACTTTCCATTGAAGCGTCCTTCACCTAAGGTTTTGTTAAATATCAATATATCGCATAGGTCGATATCACCTTTTTCAAAACATATTTCACCTGGATATGATCTTTCTTCACCTTCCACAAATTTATATATTTTATTAGACTTCCTACAAAACTAAAATCCTAGTTCACGGTTGATAATAGCAGCAACCAAATTCATTCGTAATCCGAAGCGTTTACGTAGATTTCGATAGGTTGTTGAAAACATTTTAAACGTTTTTACTTTGGCAAAAATATTCTCAACCTTGATTCTTTCTTTAGGTAGCACATGATTATAGGATTTATCTTCAAGAGTTAGTTGCTTAAGTTTGCTTGATTTCCTCGGAGTTTGCGCTTGTAAATACATCTTTATGATTCCTTGATAACCACTGTCTGCCAAGATTTTACCAGCTTGTCCGATATTTCTGCGACTTATTTTGAACAACTTCATATCGTGGCAATAGTTCACTGAAATATCCAAAGAAACAATTCTCCCTTGGCTTGTGACAATCGCCTGAGCCTTCATAGCATGACATTTCTTTTTATCAGAATAATTCGCTAGTTGATTTTTACCTCTGTTGCATCCAAAATCACCGTATCCTCAGCACTAAGATGAGTTTTTGAAATCGTAAAGTCACTTCGAATAAGAGTTGCTTCAACCCATTGACTCCGACGGATTAAGTTGCTTTCGTAAATGCCAAAATCAGCCGCAATTTGTTCATAAGTGCGGTATCCTCGCATGTATTGAAGAGTAGCCACGAGGAGGTCTTCTAGGATTAACTTAGGGCTTCGTCCACCTTTTGCGTGTTTAAGTTGATAAGCTGTTTTTAACACAGCTAACATCTCTTCAAAAGTCGTGCGCTGAACACCAACAATACGCTTAAACCGAACATCAGTTAATTGTTTACTTGCTTCATAATTCTATTGTATCATATTTTTGTTTCGCAGGAAGTCTAGTGGATGAACGCCTTTTTAGAAGAGCTTTCACAAGTTTATCCAGATGATTATCTTTTACTTGTCATGGACAATGCTATATGGCATAAATCAAGTACCTTAAAGATTCCGACTAATATTGGCTTTACCTTTATTCCTCCATACACACCTGAGATGAACCCCATTGAATAAGTGTGGAAAGAAATTCGTAAACGTGGATTTAAGAATAAAGCCTTTCGAACTTTGGAAGATGCCATACAAGAACTGGAGAAGGAAATGATAAAGTCCATCGTTAATCGGCGATGGACTAGAATACTTTTTGAAAACAGATGAGTATAAGTTAGAACAAGGAAAACATTACAATGTAACCATCATTTACCTTGCAAAAAAACTTATCAGAATGCTGTTTTATCTTCTCAAAAACGAGCTACCCTTTGACGAACAAAAAGTGATGTAACTTCTGAATTTGACACAGGATTACCTTTGAAAAAATGGATTTTTTCAAGGGATTTTTGACGTGCTCTAAAATCAGCAAATTTGAAACAAGAAATATTTTAGATAAAACTATTGACTTTTCTTATAGTTTGTCTTTTTTAATCTTATATCTAAAATTTAATACTCATTTCTGCCATTTTAGATATAGCTATAGAAAATACACTTTCCTCAGAAAATTTTTCTCTTATTTTCTATCCAATGTCCGAAGGGCTGCCTGATAAGTTTGCTCCATCAGCATGGTAATGGTCATAGGACCGACACCTCCAGGTACTGGCGTAATATGGCTAGCAAGTGGGACAACTGCCTCATAATCCACATCCCCACAGAGCTTGCCATTTTCATCACGATTCATCCCAACGTCAATGACTACCGCACCTGGTTTGACAAAGTCAGCAGTCACAAACTTGGCACGACCGATTGCTACCACCAGAATATCCGCTTTAGCAGCAACCTTAGCGAGATTATGGGTGCGTGAGTGAGTCAAGGTCACTGTTGCATTCTTGGCCAAAAGAAGCTGGGCCATGGGTTTTCCAACAATGTTTGAACGACCGATGACGACCGCATTTTTACCTTCTAGTTCAATCCCATATTCATGAAACATTTCCATAATTCCTGCAGGTGTTGATGGAATCATAACTGGATGTCCAGACCAAAGGCGTCCCATATTTAGAGGATGGAAACCATCCACATCCTTTTCTGGGTCAATAGCCAATAAAACCGCCTCTTCATCAATGTGTTTTGGTAAGGGAAACTGGACCAAAATCCCATGCCAAGCTGGATCTTGATTGTATTTAGCAATCAAGTCTAACAATTCCTCTTGAGTAATGGTATATGGAACTCGCACAACTTCACTACGGAATCCAGCCGCAAGAGCTGACCTTTCCTTGTTGCGAACGTAGACTTGGCTGGCTGGATTGTCCCCAACCAAAATCACTACCAAACCAGGCACTAGATCTGTTTCTTCCTTTAATTTTGCAGTCTTTTCAGCCAGCTGTCCCTGCAATTTGGCCGCTAGAGCCTTCCCATCAATAATCTGTGTCATATCACTTCTCTTTTCTTACAAATATCTTTAATTATACCAAAAAATACAATGTAGTTCTAACACTTCTTGACTAGGTCATCCTATAGCTTCAAACTATAAGAAAAAGCTCTGGTTGAGCTTTTCACTAATCTATATTTTATATATAAAATTGGCTACAAATAGCTAAACAAAGCTAACTTATAAAACCTTACTCAAAAAGTCTTTAGTCCGTTGTTCTTGGGTTTGTTCAAAAATCTGCTCAGGTGTCCCATCTTCAACAACCACGCCGTCTGCCATAAAGATGACACGGTCTGCCACCTCACGAGCGAATCCCATCTCATGTGTTACGATAACCATGGTCATTCCTGACTTGGCAAGATCTTGCATAACAGCCAACACCTCACCTACCATTTCAGGGTCCAGGGCTGAAGTTGGCTCGTCAAAGAGCAAAACATCAGGTTCCATAGCTAAACCACGCGCAATGGCAATCCGTTGTTGCTGGCCACCTGACAAACTCTGTGGATAAGCATCTGCCTTATCTGGCAAACCAACTTTTTCCAAAAGCTCTTGGGCTCTCTTCTCAGCAACTGCCTTGCTCTCACCTTTGGTCTTGATAGGAGACAAGGTGATATTTTCCATCACAGTCATATTAGGAAAGAGATTAAATTGTTGGAAAACCATGCCCATCTTCTTACGCATGGCAAAGAGGTCATTCTTCTTGTCCGTAATATCGACCCCCTCAAAGATAACCTTCCCCTTGGTTGCTTCTTCCAACAAATTCATAGAGCGAAGCAAGGTAGATTTCCCGCTCCCTGAAGGACCGATGATAACGACAACTTCTCCTCTTTTAATCTCGAGGTTGATGCCCTTCAATACTTCATTCTTTCCAAATGATTTATGTAAATTTTCAATTTTTATCAAGGTTTCTGTCATTATTTCTTATCTCCTTGTCCCATACGTTTTTCAAAAGCTTTCAAGGCTACTGTCAAAATAGAGGTCATAATCAAGTAATAAAAGGCTGCAAATAAAAGTGGTGTTAAAGGTAGATAGGTTGTTGTAGAAACTGTTGTAGCTCCATTCCACAACTCCATGACACCAATAGCTGATAAGAGAGAACTATCTTTGATAATAGTGATAAATTCGTTTCCCAATGCTGGCAAAATATTTTTGATAGCTTGTGGCAAAATCACATACCGCATGGCATTTTTAGGACGAATCCCTAGCGAATAAGCCGCCTCTAACTGCCCCTTAGGCACCGCATTAATCCCAGCACGAACAGTCTCAGAAACATAAGCACCACTGTTCATAGAGATAATCAAAATCCCTGGAATCAGACGAGAAAGGTCAACACCTAAAATTCCAACCTGAATAGTCGGAGCATTGATGTGCATAAGGGCAAAGGCAATCATAATCTGAACCATCATCGGTGTCCCACGGAAAATCCAAACGTACAAGTTGGCGAGCCAAACAAGCGGTTTAAACTTTGAACGTTGCCCAAAAGCCAAGACAACACCTAAAATGGTTCCCAAAAAGACAACACAGATAGAAATGAGAACCGTCACGACAGCCCCATAGTTAAAATAAGGTAAATACTTAGGTAAAAAAGAAAAATTCATAGTTACACTGCTTTCTAAAATAGAATACTGTATGATTATAACATGTATTGAATTAAAATTCAAATCTTTTATCTAATTTATTCAAAAAAACTTTAAGCTGGTAGAATTAGCGAGAAATCTTAGTTTTTTCTAGTCAAGTTGGCCTCCTTTATGGTAAAATAGTAACGATAAGAAATGAAGGAGAATCAAAATGGAATCACATTTGGTTAGAATTATCAACCGCCTTGAAGCAATGGCAAAAGACGGCGGAAATTTAAAACGTAATTTTGAACGCGAAGGAGTCGTTGTTGCAGAAGTTGCATACAGCCACGACGAAGAAAACGGATCAATCTTTACCCTTCGTGATGTAGAAGCTCGCGAAACTTATACGTTTGACAGCATTGACTTGATTGCAATGGAGATTTACGAACTCCTTTACTAATCTAAAACTAGTCAGGATTACCCCTGCATGTCTAACCAAAATCCTTTTTGTCTCACAAATAGGATTTTTTTATAGTCCAAATTTACAAAAATTTTCATTGTAACAACTTCTCAAAGCTTCAATCTTTTTACTTGCTTTACACCCCAATCCTGTTATAATGAGAGTATAGAAATTTGACTATTTTTGACCTTTAAACAGGTCAGGCTAAAGAAAGAAATGAGGTAGATGTATGCTTTGTCAAAACTGTAAAATTAACGACTCAACAATTCATCTTTATACCAATCTCAATGGAAAGCAAAAACAAATTGACCTCTGTCAAAACTGCTATAAGATTATCAAGACAGATCCTAACAATAGCCTCTTTAAAGGTATGACTGATCTGAACAATCGTGACTTCGATCCCTTTGGTGATTTCTTCAATGACCTAAACAATTTTAGACCTTCCAGCAATACTCCTCCGACTCCCCCAACCCAATCAGGTGGAGGTTACGGTGGAAATGGCGGTTATGGTTCCCAAAATCGTGGACCTGCTCAAACTCCTCCACCAAGCCAAGAAAAAGGCCTGCTGGAAGAATTTGGTATCAACGTAACTGAAATTGCTCGTCGTGGAGATATTGACCCCGTTATTGGGCGCGACGATGAGATTATCCGTGTCATCGAAATTCTCAATCGCAGAACCAAGAATAATCCTGTTCTTATCGGTGAACCAGGTGTCGGAAAAACGGCCGTTGTCGAAGGTCTAGCTCAGAAAATCGTTGATGGCGATGTTCCACATAAACTCCAAGGTAAACAAGTCATCCGTCTGGATGTGGTTAGCTTGGTTCAAGGAACGGGTATCCGTGGACAATTTGAAGAACGCATGCAAAAACTCATGGAAGAAATTCGCAAACGTGAGGACATCATCCTCTTTATCGATGAAATCCATGAAATTGTCGGTGCTGGTTCTGCAGGCGATGGCAATATGGATGCAGGAAATATCCTCAAACCCGCCCTTGCTCGTGGGGAACTGCAACTAGTCGGTGCTACTACCCTCAATGAATACCGTATCATTGAAAAGGATGCTGCCCTAGAGCGTCGTATGCAGCCTGTCAAGGTCGATGAACCAACCGTGGAAGAAACAATCACTATCCTCAAAGGCATTCAAAAGAAATACGAAGACTACCACCACGTTCAGTATACCGATGCTGCAATTGAAGCAGCTGCAACTCTTTCCAATCGTTACATCCAAGATCGCTTCTTACCTGACAAGGCCATTGACCTCCTAGATGAAGCTGGTTCTAAGATGAACTTGACCTTGAATTTTGTCGATCCTAAAGTCATTGATCAGCGCTTGATTGAGGCTGAAAATCTTAAATCTCAAGCTACACGAGAAGAAGACTTTGAGAAGGCCGCCTACTTCCGCGACCAGATTGCCAAGTATAAGGAAATGCAAAAGAAAAAGGTCACAGACCAGGATACTCCTATCATCAGTGAGAAAACCATTGAGCACATTATCGAGCAGAAAACCAATATCCCTGTTGGCGATTTGAAAGAAAAAGAACAATCTCAACTCATCCATCTAGCTGAAGACCTCAAGTCTCATGTTATTGGACAGGACGATGCTGTCGATAAGATTGCAAAAGCTATTCGCCGTAATCGTGTCGGTCTCGGTACGCCTAACCGCCCAATCGGAAGCTTCCTCTTCGTCGGACCAACTGGTGTCGGTAAGACAGAACTTTCCAAACAACTGGCTATCGAACTCTTTGGTTCTGCTGACAGCATGATTCGCTTCGATATGAGTGAATACATGGAAAAACACAGTGTTGCGAAATTAGTTGGTGCCCCTCCAGGTTATGTTGGCTACGATGAGGCTGGTCAATTAACCGAAAAAGTCCGACGTAATCCCTATTCTCTTATTCTCTTGGATGAAGTAGAGAAAGCCCATCCAGATGTTATGCACATGTTCCTTCAGGTCTTGGACGATGGTCGTTTGACAGATGGGCAAGGACGAACCGTTAGCTTCAAGGATGCCATCATCATCATGACTTCAAATGCAGGGACAGGTAAGGCCGAAGCCAGCGTTGGATTTGGTGCTGCTAGAGAAGGACGTACCAACTCTGTTCTCGGTGAACTCGGTAACTTCTTTAGCCCAGAGTTTATGAACCGTTTTGATGGTATTATCGAATTTAAGGCTCTCAGCAAGGATAACCTCCTTCAGATTGTCGAGCTTATGCTAGCAGATGTTAACAAGCGCCTTTCTAGCAATAACATTCATTTAGATGTAACTGACAAGGTCAAGGAAAAGTTGGTTGACCTAGGTTATGATCCAAAAATGGGAGCACGCCCACTTCGCCGTACTATTCAAGACTATATAGAGGACGCAATCACTGATTACTACCTTGAAAATCCAAGCGAAAAAGATCTCAAAGCAGTTATGACCAGCAAGGGCAAGATTCAAATCAAGTCTGCCAAAAAAGCTGAAGTGAAGACTTCTGAAAAAGAAAAATAAATCCTATAGAAAAGGAGTAGAAAATGAAAATTTTCTGCTCTTTTTTACTAAAATAACTATAAGTTCTTGACAGCTCGGCCTTTGTCCATTAAGATAATAATAAAGATAATAGATAATGAGGAAAATGCAATGGCAAACCCAACTTTTGGAGAAAAGAAAGCAAATACAGACTATGTTACTCGTTATGGAGTTTATGCAGTTATCCCTGACGCTGAACAAAAACAAATTGTTCTTGTTCAAGCTCCCAATGGTGCTTGGTTCCTACCAGGTGGTGAAATTGAAGCAGGGGAAAATCATCAAGAAGCCCTAAAGCGTGAATTGATTGAAGAACTTGGTTTCACAGCTGAAATTGGTACCTATTACGGACAAGCTGACGAATATTTCTACTCTCGTCACCGTGACACCTACTACTACAATCCTGCCTACCTCTATGAAGCGACTTCTTTCAAAGAAGTGCAAAAACCGCTAGAAGACTTTAATCATATTGCCTGGTTCCCTATTGACGAGGCTATTGAAAATCTCAAACGTGGTAGCCATAAATGGGCAATCCAATCTTGGAAAAAACAGCATAAGGTTGACTAAATCAAGCTACTTTATTCAAAAAGTGCTATAATAGAATTAGAAAATCGGAGGAAATGTTATGAAGCTTATCAATACGACAAACTCACACTCGCAACTTGTAAAAAGCCAGCTAGAGAGTACAGATGCAACCCTTGTTGAGGTCTATTCTGCAGGAAATACAGATGTTATTTTTACCCAAGCTCCGCTTCACTATGAAATCCTCATCTCAAACAAACACCGTGCTATTCGCGAAACTGAAATCGAAGCTATTCAAGATTTTTTCTTGAAACGTAAAATTGATAAGGACTCTATTGATGAGGCCAATATCAAAACACTCTACTCAGAAAAATTAATTGGGATTTCGATTCCAACCAAATAAAATTTTGGAGAGATTAGAAAGCTATTGAACCTAATAAGCCAAACATAGGTTCTGACTTGCTTTTTAAATCGTCTCCAATTTTTTATCTTGAAATCCTATCATACAAGTTTTTTATAGGTAATTAATAAATAAAAAAGATTTGCTTCTCACAGAATCAAATCTTTTTTACTATCTTAGAAACGAATTGTCTCACGTGTCTTTTCATATGAAGTAACGAAACGATTGGTTACACCAGGCTCTGCGACTTCCAAAGCTTGCGAAATCTTATCAAATGAAGCATGGTAATCAAATTCTTTTTCAAAGATTTCTAATGATTCATTAAAGGCTTCTTGAATTCGTTCATCAAATGAGCGGTAACGGTTCGAATACTGTAGTAATTGTTCAGTCAAGGTTGCATATTTAACAATATCATAAGTTTCATCTTCAAGTGCTTCCATATCATTTGTTGTAATCTCAAGCATACGATTTACAACTTCGATATTGACCTGAGTTTCTTCTAGTTCAGCCATTAACTCTTCTGTATGGTTACTTGCTGTAAAGAACAACTGCAAGAAATTCTGAGGAATACCTGGAAGATTGCGTTTTTCCATATATCTCTTAATCGTATGAAGACGATTAACATAAACATTTGCCTTTTGACGAGCATTGATATCATCTTTTTCAATCTGAGCAAGACGTTGACTAAGTTCAACTTGCTCATCCTCAATTTCTTTCAAAGTTGCTTGTAAGTTTTCCAAACGTTCTTCAAGTAATGAATATGGCTCAGAATATTCCTCTTGTTCAGAAGTTAATGCTAATACAGATTCTTCCAAAGAGTCTAATTCAGATTGCAATCTATGAACATGACTAACATCTATTTCAGAAAGTAGATAATTCTGGCTTAATCGTTGAATATCATCCACTAAAACAGTATTACTATCTTTCATATGTTGAAGATAAGTAGGAAGTGTTGCTACTAAACCTTCTACTACTTTCTGTGCAGCAATTTCTCGTGTAAAAATATCATAAAGTGCATTAACCTCTTCTTGGATTTGAGTATTTTCGTACTCTGCATTATCCAATTCTAATTGCGCAATATTCTCATGATTTTTCTTGAGAGCTTCATAAAGCAGTTGGAAACGCGCTTCAATATCCGTTTCAGCAAAATGATAATTAGCATCTAAAAGCTTACGATAACCATCTTCTAAATCTTCTAGCTGATCAGGTAGCTCTTTAGATAATGTTGTTACGACTGCTGGTATACGATCAACAATATGGGTCAAAGCCAAAATATGATTTTCAGCATTATCCAAAATCACAGCAGCTTCTACTGGGTCACCAGACGAATTTAAAGTTACAAACTGAGAAAACTCTGATTGGATATTTTCCAATTGTTTTTCAATTTCAGATAAACCTTGTCCATATTCTTCAGAATGATCAGCAACTCGGTGTTGCAACTCTTCAAACAAGTCCAAGGTATGAAGAACACGTCCACTATTTTTAGACTCTTGTTTCTCCAAATCCGCCAAGGCATTGCGAATTGCCGCAATATCTTCTTCAATCAAGGTAATTTGGCTCTCGATTTGATCAATTTGATGACTGGCCTTGAAAAAACGGAATGAGTTATTGTATCCTTCTGCCTCGAAAAGATTATTTTCGATATCGGCAAAAGAGTTAAGAGATAGGTCAACCCATTTTTGATTCCATTCACGGAAAGTCACCTGACTTTGTCCAATCAAGTGCATATTTTTTACAGCTTCAACTTCATCATTAACCGGAAGATTGTACAGTTCTTCTTTTTTCTCTTCTAAAATTGCTAGTTTACTTTCATTGCGTTTCCTTACATAGATTGCGATAGCATAAGCAATGACCAATAAAACTGCAACTGCAATTATCAAATAAATTACTAGGCTAGCAGACATATTAAACTCCTTTTTTACTTGAAACAATCGTAATGATTATATCATATTTTTTAGACCAAGGGAACTACTTCTCCCGATTTTTTAGACATCAAGTGTACTATAGACAGCATTTTCTTCGATAAATTCACGACGAGGCTCTACTCGATCCCCCATCAACATATCAAAGATTTTATCTGCTTCTGCAGCATCATCCACAGAAACTCTGGCCATCAAGCGATGTTCCGGATCCATGGTTGTTTCCCACAATTGGTGGTCATCCATTTCACCCAGACCTTTATAGCGCTGAATGGTTGGTTTGGTACGACCTTCACTATAACGGGCTAAAGCTTCTTGGAGTTTAATTTCTTGATCTGCTCCTGGCTGAATATATTCTTTAATCTCGCTTCCAACCTTGACACCATAGATTGGTGGTTGGGCGATATAAACATAACCAGCTTCTAGGATTGGTTTCATATAACGATAAATCAAGGTTAAAAGAAGGGTACGAATGTGGGCTCCATCGACATCGGCATCTGTCATCAAAACGAGTTTTTGGTAACGGGCTTTCGAAACATCAAATTCTGCACCAAATCCTGTTCCCATAGCTGTGAAAAGACTACGAATTTCTTCGTTAGCAAGAATCTTATCCATGCTAGCTTTTTCAACGTTCAAAATCTTACCGCGAATCGGAAGGATAGCCTGAAACTCACGGTTACGACCAGATTTGGCTGATCCACCCGCTGAGTCTCCTTCGACGATGAAGAGTTCTGTTTCCGCAGGATTGTTAGAAGAACAGTCTGCTAGTTTCCCTGGAAGATTGGAAATTTCCAAACCAGATTTTTTACGAGTGACTTCACGCGCACGCTTGGCAGCCACACGAGCCTTAGCAGCTAAAATCCCTTTCTCCACGATACGCTTGGCAATCTGTGGATTTTCCATGAGGAAATCAGAGAAGGCATCACTGAAGAGGCGATTGGTAATCTTGACCACTTCGCTATTTCCCAGTTTTGTCTTAGTTTGTCCTTCAAACTGTGGATTTGGGTGTTTAACTGAGATAACTGCAGTTAATCCTTCGCGGACATCTTCCCCTGTTAAGTTGTCTTCATTGTCTTTCAGTAACTTATTCTTACGAGCATAATCATTGATAACACGTGTCAAGGCTGTACGGAAACCTTGTTCATGCGTTCCACCTTCATGGGTATGAATATTGTTAGCGAAACTCATGACGTTTTCATGGTAACCCGTTGTGTACTGCATGGCTACTTCAACTGTGATATCATCCATCTCACCGTCAGTATAGATCGGTGTATCAAAGATAACATCCTTATTCTCATTGATATATTCAACGTAACTAGCAATTCCACCCTCATAATGGTAATGATTGGTTTGTTCCAAACCTTCACGCTTATCTGTAATGGAGATTTGAAGACCTCGATTTAGAAAGGCCAACTCTTGAATCCGTTTATTTAATTTATCGAAATCAAATGTTGTTGTTTCAGTGAAGATTTCTGGGTCCGGTGTGAAGTGAACAGTTGTTCCTGTTTTATCCGTATCTCCAACCACCTCAAGGTCTGCAACAACATGACCACGACGGTATTCTTGGTAATGAATCTTACCATTTTTGTGGACATGAACGTCTAATTGGGTGGAAAGGGCGTTAACAACTGAGGACCCCACTCCGTGAAGACCACCTGAGACCTTATATCCGCCACCGCCAAACTTTCCTCCAGCATGCAGAACAGTAAAGACAGTCTCAACGGCAGGTCGACCTGTTTTTTCCTGAATATCGACTGGGATACCACGCCCATCATCGACAACAGTAATCGAATCATCTGGCTCAATAAAGACTTGAATATGGCTAGCAAATCCTGCCAAGGCCTCATCAATTGAGTTATCAACAATTTCCCAGACTAGATGGTGAAGACCTTCTTTTGAGGTTGATCCGATATACATTCCTGGACGCATACGAACAGCTTCTAGGCCTTCTAAAACTTGAATTTGACTGGCATCATAATCCTGTGCCTGCAGATTTTTGATTTCTTCTGTCATCTTATTCCTTTTTCTTACATGTCTAATACTTGTCTTAAATTCACGATACTGGTAAACAAGTGGGTAGCTAGTCCTGCAGATTGCCCTGCTTCAATATCAATCGGTCGATCACCAATGACAAGACCAGAGCTAATCTGATACTTTTCTCTTAAATAAATCATGGACTCAGGATTTGGTTTTCTCTTAAAGCCTGAGTTAGAAGTCACCACTTCTGTAAAATAAGCTGCTATAGAGGTTTTTTCTAAAATTTCTAAGACTTGATTATTTCGGTGAGAGACCAGAAAATGACGGCCACCTTGATTTGAAATATCTTCCAATAAGTCAGAAACTCCTTCAAATAGAATCGGGTGTTCAAGCTCTCTGGCTTCATTTTCCTTGTACTTTTCTAAAAAATGATCTAAGTTGGGAGCGAATGTCTCAATCGCAAAATCAGTAGAAACCTTTAAAGCTTGATAGACGCTGTCATGGTCCTGTGTGATACCATACAGCGCTAAAGTTTCAACAAATGCAGCTGTTGAAGTTTCATAATTATCCAGTAAAGTTCCACCTAAATCCCAGATGTAATCGTGATATTTCATAGCTTTCATTATACCATTTTTTCCTTAAAAAAGCGATGATTTCCCTGAGTTTTCCACGTAAAAAAACGAGAGCTTGACTCTCGTTTTACTGATTTTTACCAAAGACATCTTGATAGAGCATTCCAGTTCGTAAACTCTCTGCGTCTCCTCCTAATTGCTCCACCAACTCGTAGGCAAAGGCAAGGGCTGTTGAGGGACCTCGACTGGTTATCAATTGACCATCTACAACTACTGTTTCCTTGACGTATTGACCATCAAGGATTTGCTCTTGAACGCCGTCATAACAAGTGTATTCCTTGTTTTTCAATAGCCCTGCTTGATTGAGGGCAATTGGCGCCGCACAAATGGCTGCCAATTTCTTTCCTTCTTGTTCGAAACTTTGCAATTCTTTAATCAAAGCCTGATTGTCCCGCAAATGTGCAGATCCAGGCATCCCTCCAGGAAGAACAATCATGTCATAGTCTGATAAATCACCCTCAAAGACACGGTCTGCTCTTACTTGGATTGCATGCGAACCTGTTACTTGCTCCTCAAATCCTACCATATCACAAGTGATATTTGCACGACGCAAGACATCTACAACTGTCAAAGCTTCAATTTCTTCAAAGCCCTGAGCTAACATAACGGCTACTTTAACCATGATTTTCTCCTTATTTAATCCGTTTTAATACAACCTTTTTCCGTTTGAATGGGACTTTTCCGCTCTTTTCTTCAGCTAGATTAGTCTGGTAACTCATCGATAAAAGCAAGCCAACACCAATCAGATTACTGATAATAGCTGAACCCCCTTGAGAAATGAACGGCAAGGGAATCCCAGTCAAAGGAAGCAAGCCTGTCACAGCACCGATATTCTCAAAAATATGGAAGAGCAACATCATAATCAAACCTGTGGAAATATAAGTGTAGAACTGGTTATTTGATTTAAGAGTAATCTTCAACATACGATAAATCAGCATGAGATAAAGGGCGATAACAAGAACAGAGCCAATAAATCCAAAATCTTCTGCAATGACCGTGAAAATCATATCCGACTCTCGAACTGGAATAAGCAGATTAGAAGCATTAAATCCTTGACCAAACAAACCACCACTCCCAATCGCAATCTGCCCTTGAGCCTGCTGGTAAGTGGTTGTTTGAGCAAAGTCAAAAGGATTGAGCCAAGCCAAAATTCGATTAATTTGGTAGGTCGGCATTCCCAGTTGATGGAGAAAAGCACGACCGTCCTTACTGATAAAGATGGCTAGAAAACCAGCAATTCCTGTTACAGCAGTCACAAATACTGGGATAATAATTTTCCAAGAAACCCCTGATAATAAAACGATTCCTGAGAAAATGGCCACAAAAACCAAAGCCGTCCCCAAGTCACTTTGAAGTGCTAAAAGAACTAGGACTGGAATAGTAAAGAGAATCATCCAAAAAATTAACAAAAAGTCCAGTGGAACTGTGCGTCTCCATTCCTTATGTTTTTTTGTAAATTGGACAATAACACGAGCCAACATAAGGATATAGGATATCTTCATAAATTCTGATGGTTGGAACAAGGTAATTCCATTTACTGAAATCCAATTTTTAGCACCCGTGGAGGCAACTAAGCTTGGATTATAAAAGACAATCGGCAAGACCATAAGTCCCAAGCCTAAAATATATAGAAAGGGGGTCACCTTCCAAAGAAATTCTGTATTAAAAAGCATGACGACAAAACCAATCACAAGCCCCAAGACAATCCATGCAACCTGCTGCCCTAAAATGGGCAGAATATTATGTGGATAATCATGACTAACGGCTATATAAATAGCCACCACGCCAATAACCAGTAGAAAAAATACTGGCAAGAGCAAACTATAATCGACTCTAGAGTCAAGAGAACGTTTCATATATACTAACCTTATACTTTCATACAATACTATTTATCAAAGTTCATTTAAAAATGTATCGACAGCCTCATCAATTTCGGATCGAGAGAGGGTTTTAACAGTCGCTTCTTTTGCTAGAGATACTACTATTTGTTTGCCATATCGCTTTCCGACAATTCTCTTATCCAAAATAAGAGTTAAGGAACGTTGGTGTTCGCGTCTCATACTTCTTCCCAAAGCCTGTTTTAAACGAATAATGGCCATTGGCAATTGATAATCATAAAAGGCATTTTTCCCTTCTTGATTCAGTTCCTGATTAATCTTTTTCGTCAAGGGCTCTTGAGGATTTTGGAAAGGAAGTCTTGGTACAACTTGAATCACAAAAGGATGGCTTGAAAAATCAACTCCTTCCCAAAAACTTGCTGCACCAAGCAAGATTTGTTGTTCTCCTTTTTCAAAGCGTTTCTTCAGTTGATGAACATCGCCATTTTTATACTGGGCTAAATGACTTACAGGGAGTAAATTTGATACTGCCAGAAGCATGTCTTTAGCAGTAAAGAGAACTAAAATCGGTTGCTGGAAAGCTTGAAGATCCATCAGCAAATTAGCTACCTCTTTGGCGTAGATTTCTAAGGAGGTTTCTGTTACCAAGGGGAAATCTTTGACCAAGACCACTTCTTGATCCTGTTTTTTACCAGCTTCAATCTTGACAAATTTAGCTTCAGGATACCCCAAAAGCTCTGCCAAAGAAACTCTCTGACTAATCTCAAGAGTGGCCGACACTCCCAAGACTTGACATGAATCAGGCACTAAGGAAGATAGAAGAATACGGCCTGATTTTGTAGAAGAAATCTGAATTTTCTTTTGACTCGTTTCAGTTGCTTCAAGCCAGTAATCACCTTCAGCCGTAAAATAGCGGACCAGCTCATCAAAGCCTTCTACTTCTAATTCTGAAAAATACTGATGGAGATTGGCCAGAGAATCTAAGATATTTTTCCTAGATTTTCCAGACTGAAATTGTTCTATCAGGTAGAGACACTCAAAGCGAATACTTTCTAGTATTCGTTGCTGGACCTTATTTTGCTCGTCCAGTAAAGCCTTATCAAGCAAAACGATAATAGACTGGATATCGTAGGTCTCTTGAAGCAGATTTTCTAAAGCTAACAAAATCTTTTGAACTTCATCAATAATCAATAAACGGTCACTGACAAATTCAGGATTATCTTCCAGTCTGGTTACAAGATAGGCATGATTGGTCACTAAAAGCTTGCAAGTTTGTGCCCTTTCTTGACTACGTTTCCAAAAATCTTCCGTCACAAATAAGCTCTGGGATGATAAATTCCCGTCATGACGAAGGTCTGTTAGAAAATGTTGGTAACGGTAGAGTTGACCAATCTCATCCAAATCTCCTGTCTCTGTCTCAGTCAACCAGACCAAGACTTGCATTTTAAAGCGTCTAAATAAGCGATTTTCATCATTTTCCTGCAAGGAACAATAAAAGGCATCCAGCTTCAGATAATTGTGTGGTCCCTTTAAACTATAAATATCCATATGGAACACTTCCTTGAGATGTTTACCTTCTTCTTCCATGATTTGATTTTGAAGAATCTTTGTCGGAACACTAAGAACAATTTGACGCTCTTTTACTTGAGATAAGGCAGGTAAGAGATAGCCATAGGTTTTTCCAATCCCTGTCGGCGCTTGAATTAATGAGACAGGCTCATCTTTCAATAGCAAGCCAACCTCTTTAGCAAAACTTTCTTGCTCCTCCCTCACTTCAAGGTTCAACAGAGAAATATTTTTAGCAAAATCTTGAGATAATTTTCGTGGCTCATTGGGAGCTGCAGTTTTCTTGAAATACAATCCTTGAACTTGGACCAAGTCTGGAGAAGTCAGAATAGATTGGTTGAGATAAATTTCTTCAATAACCAAGTAGGACTCATATAAGAGAGCGTCAGCCATTTCCAGCAAGCGTTCTAAAAGACCTTTAGGAAGTTGGGCCATCTTTTTCCGTAGAAATAAGAGTAATTCTGCTGTAGCTTGAGCATCTGAAAGGGCTGTATGGGCATGTTTAAGAGAAATTCCTAATTCTCGACACAATATCGGCAAACTATATTTTTCCAGTTCTGGGAAAAAGACCTGGGCTAATTCGACCGTATCCACACGAGGATTTCTTAGCTCATAGCCTTCAAAAAATAAATTTTCCGCCAAGAGATTGGCATCAAACTGAACATTATGGGCTACAAAAATCCCATCCTTCACCAAGTCAAAGATTTTTCTGGCAACTTGCGAAAAATCAGGTGCTTGCGCCAGACGTTGGTCTGTCAATCCTGTCAGTTCTTTGATATGAGCATCTAAGGGTTCATGTGGATTGACATCCGTCGTATAGTGATCGACGATTTTTCCATCCTCAATCACAACAATTCCCACTTGAATAATTTTAGCCTTACTACCTGTGCTAGTTGCCTCTAAATCCACCACAACATAGCGATTACCAATCGTTTTCATTATAAAAAATTATACCAAAAAAAGGGCTATTTGGCACCTGCAAACATGGGATAATTTTCAAACTCAAGAACACTACTTGTCTTAAAAATCCCAGCAAACAGAGCATCCTAACCTACTTATTTTTTGAAAATATTGGAGAATAAGAAAAATTGAGAGAAGAAATGTTTGCATCTTCCTTCTCTCAACGAATCATTTACTTTATTTAACCACATCAGGATCGTAATCATAAAATCCTGTATCAAGGAAACGGTTTTTAGGGTGAAGTTTGCGCACTTCTTCATCTAGCAAGAAAGCTTGGTCATGGCTAAAGTTACCCTCTTGAATCAAGCTGCGTGCTTGGACAAAGATTTTGGCAATTTCTACAAAATTCTGACCAGGAGTGTAGAGACCTTCTAGTTTCCAGTGAGTAAAACCATGCTCTACCAATTCTGTCAATTTGGTCATCAAATCAAGGTCATTGTTGGCAAAGATGTGGGTCCCATGATTGTCTTCAAAGATAGAGTAATGGCTCTCTGGGTCACTCGGCTCAGCCAAGAAGAGGTCACGCTTGCGCGTCTTTTCATCATCGATATGCGTGAAGTTATAGTAGTTTTGCAAGAGAGGACGCTTAGAATGGTGAATAACACTAGCTCCATAAACCAACACTTCAGCAGGAATTTCCAAAATCTCTGGCATTTTGAAGAGTTCAGCCGATGGAATTTCACGCGCCAAAACAGCCTCAGATGCGCCAGCCTTTTGTCCCCAGAAGTTTATCTGACGACTGCTAGTTACCATAGTCGAAGCATCGTAGATTGTTCTAAATGAATAACCATCGCGATTGACTACGTAAAAGACACCTGCATCCCCAATCGTGATGTAGTCTGTCTTGATTTCTTCTAAGAAATCAAGGAATGGCTTGATACGGTCCATCATATCTTGGTGCATGAGGGCATTGACCGCAACAATCAATTCCTTACCAGCATCATGAACCAGATTAGCGATTTCACGCAATTGGTCATGACTAAAGGTTGTTGGCAGACGAAGGCCAAAATCTTTCTCTCCAACATAGATACGGTCTACGCCAGATTCGAGCAGTTGTTTAACTTGTTCAATACTTTCAGCAGTTGCTGTAATGATAATCTTTTCCATAAGGAAAATTATACCATATTTCTCAAAAATCAGCCATTCTTTGAAAATGAAAAGGTACTTTATTCTTTTTGTAACCTTTCTGTAATAATTCTCTACTGAAAAAATGATAAAATAGGTATGTACTGTTAAGGAGAGAATAATGCCCGTAAGAAAATTACAATCCTATGAGGTAGACTATCAAGAAGAATTAAGCCAGCAGGTTCCTCGCTATCAAGATTATACACCTGAAGCACAATCTGATGCCAATCTCAAGGAAATCCTATTTTTTGTTAATATCGCTGTTTTTTGTATCTGTATTGCTATCTTTAGTTTTATCTTTTTAGCATTAAAATTATCAACTGCTCTTGCATTTGTCGCAGCAATCGGATCCAGCTTACTTGTTTTAAAAATTCAACGGTCTATTATCAAACGAAAACGTAGAAGATAAATCGGCTCTTTGTCAACTGTAGTGGGTTGATGAAAAGCTAAGATCTAGAAAGGACACATTTCGTCCTTTCTTTTTTGGCTCTTTGTCAACTGTAGTGGGTTGATGAAAAGCTAAGATCTAGAA